>CAYFVX010000071.1:0-10331 GCA_964346425.1 uncultured Chloroflexaceae bacterium
GCCATTGCTCACCAGATTGCTGATGAAGGAGACATTGGTCAGTGTCGGGTTGCTGGCATTATTGTACATACCACCACCATAATTGGAGGCAGTATTGCCAATGAACGTGATATTGCTGAGTTGCGGGTTGCTGCTGTTCTTGTTATACATGCCAGCACCTCGGTCTTGAGGAGAGGTCCCCCCTGTTGCAGAACCAGCGGTAATATAGAAGCCGTCCATCACCGTGCTGCTGTCGGCCCCATCCATCGTGACCACGTGGTAGGCGTTAGTACCACTGATATTGTCGGTGTTGGTAACAAGACCGTCCGTCTTGTCGAGGTCAGGATTGGTTTCATAGTCAATATCGCCGCTCAGGATGGTTTTATGCGTTTCCCAGTCGCGGTCGGCCATGGTTGGCTCGCCAGAGTTGGGGAAGCCGCCGTAGATTGTCACTCCACTCGGGATGGTGAAGGTTTGCATCGGGTCATCATTATCGGATCCGCCCTGCATTTCATCCGGGTAGTAGGTGCCCTCGGCAACCCAGATTTCGTCGCCACTCATAGCATCGGACAGCGCAGTTTGCAGGTCACACGCATTTTCCCAGGTCGTACAGTCTTCCGGAGGCCAGACATATCTGACGTAATGCGTGTTTCCAGCAGCGTGGGCCGGCCGGGGTTCGGGTACAAAAAGAGAGAGAAAGCTACTCAACAGGAAGAGAATAATAATCGTGAAGGTGGACAGAGAACGGATGGTACGATTGAAAGTGAATGAACGGAACATGAGACAAGGAACCTTTCGATAAAACCATCGGAACACTATGTGGGTTTTGCCCTATGGAAATGATACAACGGCGAACATCACACGGTTCCCATGCATAACATTATGACGGAACAAAAGAGGTATTGGATAAAACCACGTATGTGGGTGAATGGAATAAAGAGAGAAAAAGAGAGCGCTGGTTTTTTGGGAAATAGCAAGTCCTTTCTCTGTAGCGGAATAAGTGCTGCGAGAGCCTTTCACGGATTATTTAGAGAGCAGGCAGTATCAGTATCGCAGGTACAAGAAGCTGATAAGCCCCAACGATACCAATAGTACCATAGATGCTAAGGTTTGTCAAGTATAAAAGGATGGGTAACTTGTTCAGCAGTGGGAGAAAGGCTGCACGTAAAGGGGCAAAGAGCACATAAGGTCCGGGCAGGACTGAAACCACGAAGAGCATACATTGCCTGCGTCGTCACTGTTTTCCTGTGAATGTGAACAGCGCAGTGGATGCGTTACATGGATGGGAATCCAGCGGTTACAAGCCATTGCTACAAAATCCGTGACCGCTGACCTTGCGGGAAGCAAGGCGTATTTGGGGAGGAGCAGAATATTTTCCGAAATGGCGTGTATCGCTTGTAAAGCAAGGGGATGGGAGAACACAGTTCCTCAGAGCCTACTTCCGCGTGAGCAGAAAAACATCTCACACACCCGCGTATGTGCAAGATATTGCACCTGCGTGCCCCTATTGAGGGTATCATGGTACAATAGTTTGGTATGATTGGTACAAAGGGAACTATCTTGAAAACAAGGGGATTGCATGCATTACACATTGATGCACATTTCAGACTTGCATACGGGTTGGCATTTTGACATGGAAGTTGCCGAACAACTGGCACGCCAGGCAAACGAAATACGCCCGGACCTCCTGGTTATCTCTGGCGATCTGGTGCTACGAGCAGACATTACTGCGCAGTGGAATGTCATAACCGCCTTCCTGAACATGCTGCCACAGCCGCAACTGATCGTGCCCGGCAACCATGATGTTTCCCTCTTCAACGGTCTGTATCGGTTGTTCGCTCCGTTGAAACGCTATCGTCGCTATATTACCACCAACCTCAACCCGGTGTTTAGCCAACCCGGCCTCGCCGTCGTAGGTGGATGCACTGCCCATGGCCTGACGATAGATGGCGGCTGGCTCTATCCCGACCAGATAAGCGCACTGGACACATCCCTCGCCCAATTTGGAGCAGATACCTGCAAAGTCCTGGTCTTGCATCATCACATTGCCCAGGCACCCGGCGTCAAAGACCGCGCAATGATTGCCAACAAGCACGCAGCTATTCGCCTGATGGAAAAACACCAGGTTGAATTGTTCCTGTGCGGACACGTCCATCTCTCGTATATCGCAACTACCAGAAGCATTCTGCCAGATATGCGCCAGAATGTCATCATCAGCCAGTGTGGTACCACAACATCACGGCGAGGACGTGGACAGGACCATCGCAAAAACTCCTTCCACCTCCTTACCATAGACGACCATGCCATTCAGATAACGCCCTACTACTACCAACCAGACAGCAGACAATTCAGCCCTACCCGTCAACACACCTTCCAGAGGCACAAGGACGGCCTATGATGCGATACCATGACAGGCTCTGAACAACCATGAAACTCTGGGAACAACAGGCACACAGTATTCAACAGGCACTTGCAGACACTACCCTTGTGGAACTGGACGAATTGTTGATACCACGAGACCACAACAATCTGCTGGTGCGCAAAATGAAGCCGGAGCCAGGCGTGATACCGCGCAAATCTGCAGTTCTCATTTTGCTCTATCCGCAAGACGATGAACTCTGGTTTCCGCTCACCGCTCGTAGCACCCGCCTGCCACAACATAGGGGTGAAGTATCGCTGCCGGGCGGCGCAGCAGATGCAGAAGATGATGGGCCAATCGGCACGGCCCTGCGGGAAACGCATGAAGAGCTGGGTATTCCCCCTGAAGCAATCGAAATATGGGGACACCTGACCAAGATCTACATCCCTCCCAGCAACTTCCACCTCAAACCGATCGTCGGCTTCACACCAGATTCGCCCCACTTCAAACCAAACGAATTTGAAATTGCCGAAGCATTCAGCGTCCCGCTCCGTACCCTGATCGACCCGGCAACGGTTGTCGTTGAAGAATGGAAAATCCGTGGCCTACCAACCTGCGTCCCCTTCTTTGCGCTCAATGGCTACAAAGTCTGGGGAGCAACCGCCCTGGTATTGAGTGAACTGGTTGCAAAAATCAAACGTGTTATGGCAGGAGGAACCTGATGCTCTTGCGTACCGCCCTCCGCTATCTGCTCCGGCATCCCTGGCAAGCCGGCCTGTGCATCCTGGGAGTCGCGCTTGGCGTCGCCATGATCGTCTCGATAGACCTCTCCAACGACAGTGCCAGACGAGCCTTTACGCTTTCGACCGAAGCCGTGGCCGGGCGAGCCACCCATCAGATTGTCGGTGGACCGGCCGGAATGGATGAAACCATCTACCGCCAGCTTCGCCTGGACTTGAACCTGCGCACCTCGGCCCCCATCGTTGAAGGCTATGTGAGCTCGCCGCAAATGGAAGGCATAACCCTGCATCTGCTGGGCGTAGACCCCTTTGCCGAGCCACCCTTCCGCTCCTACCTGGCAACAAACGAAACAGCATCCCCGGCCGCATCGCCGCTCGCATCCTCCACATCCTTTGACATTTCCCATCTGCTGCTAGAACCATCCACGGTGCTGCTGGCCGCAACCACTGCTCGACGCTACAATCTGCAAGCGGGCGATACCCTGACTCTGCGCATTGGCAGCCGCTTGCAAACAGCCACTATTGTGGGCCTGATACAGCCACACGACACGCTGAGCGAACAGGTGCTTGAAACCATGCTCATCACCGACATCGCCAGTGCGCAAGAAATGCTCAACATGGTCGGCAAACTGAGCCGCATAGACCTCATCCTTGCCGAGCGACCAGATGCTCCCCCGTCGCACCCATCCCCTCGGCAGGAAGCTCCCCCCAGCCCACAGACCATTGAACAGGCTCTTCCGCAAGGTGTCACGCTCACCAGGCCCGAAAGCCGCACCAGCACCCTGGAGCAAATGACCCGTGCCTTTGAACTTAACCTCTCTGCGCTCAGCCTGCTTGCGCTGATTGTGGGCATATTCCTCATCTACAACACCATGACGTTCAGTGTCGTGCAACGGCGTGAACTGCTCGGTATCTTGCGCTGTGTGGGCGTGACCCGGAGACAAATTTTCTTCATGGTGATGGTCGAAGCATTGCTCATCAGCTTGCTTGGTTCGCTGGCCGGCGTCTTGCTCGGCATCATCCTCGGACGTGGCCTGGTGCAACTGGTCACCCGTACCATCAACGACCTCTACTTCGTCGTCACCATCCGTAGCCTGATGATAGACCCGTTCATCCTGCTCAAAGGCATGGGCATCGGCATCCTGGCAACGCTGGCCGCCGCTGCCATCCCAGCCCGCGAAGCCACGCTCGCCCCACCACGCGCAGCCATCCAACGCAGCACTATCGAAGAACGCATCCGTCGTATCGTGCCGGTGGCAGCGGTCATTGGCATACTGCTGCTCATTGTGGCGGTCTTCCTGCTGTTTGCGCAGGATATCCAGCTCTGGCTCAACGGCACGGCGCAAGGCAACACAACCCTGCGCAATCCATTGATGAATACCTTCACCCTCCGCCTGGCATTTGTCGCCCTCTTTGGCATTCTGATTGGCTTTGCGCTGCTCACGCCCGGTATCACCACGCTACTGATGACTATGCTGCAACCGCTCTGGGGCAAGCTGTTTGGCTTGATAGGCCGCATGGCAGCGCGTGGCGTTGTCGCAACCCTGAGCCGCACATCCATCGCCATTGCCGCATTGATGATTGCCATCAGCGTTACCATCGGTGTGGGGACGATGGTGCAAAGCTTTCGCCAGACGGTTGTCAACTGGCTCGACCAGAGCCTGGCCGCGGATATCTATATCTCGCCACCAACCAATATGGCAACCCGCGTAGATACCACCCTGGACCGGACGCTGATAGAAGAATTGCTGCAAACACCGGGTATCGCGGGACGCACCTTCATTCGCAGCGTCGAAGTGCAGGCTCCCAGCGGCCCCACCCCGCTGCTGGCAATTGACCGCGACCGCAACTATGGCATGCGAGCGTTGCGCTTCAAGGGCAATCAAGGTATGCGCGAACTGGCCGAACAGTTTGACCAGGGCGAAATCTTCATTTCCGAGCCGCTTGCCTATCGCACCGGGCTGCAAGCCGGTGACACGCTACCCCTACAAACCGACCGTGGCGAACACACCTTCCGCATTGCCGGCATCTATTACGACTACACCTCCGACCGCGGGGTTATCCAGATGGCAGCCCCCACCTACCAGACCTACTGGGACGATACCGCCATCACCTCCTGTGCCATCTATACCAGGGAAGACGTCAACGTGGAAGCTATGGTAACGACATTGCGCGAACAGGTTGACGGACGCCAGGAACTGCTCATACGCTCCTATGCAACCCTGCGCCAGAACTCGCTCGAAATTTTTGACCGCACCTTTGCCATCACCGGCGTGCTCCAAATCCTGGCAACCATTGTCGCCTTTATTGGCATTCTCAGTGCGTTGATGGCCCTGCAACTGGAACGTACCCGCGAGCTGGGTATGCTGCGTGCGCTTGGCCTGACGCCGCCACAACTCTGGCAGCTTTTGCTCTCCCAGACTGGCCTGATGGGATTGACTGCCGGTATCCTGTCGTTGCCGGTTGGCTTCGTGCTTGCCCTTATCCTGATCTTTATCATCAACCGCCGCTCATTTGGCTGGACTCTTGACATGGTCATAGACCCACGCTTGTTTATCCAGGCAATTCTGCTGGCTGTCATCGCCGCACTACTTGCGGGCATCTATCCTTCCTGGCGAATCGGGCGCATCAGCCCATCGGTCGCATTGCGAGAAGAGTAACATGACCATCGTACAACAGCCACAAACACCGCTGGCACATATTTTAATCGTGGATGACACGCGCGAAGACCTGCGCCTGCTTTCCAAATTGTTGCGCACGCATGGCTATGCCGTCCGTACTCAGTTGGAAGGGCGGTTGGCTATCAATTCGGCCCAGACAGAACCACCCGATCTTATCCTGCTAGATGTGATGATGCCCGTCATGGACGGTTATGCAGTCTGCACCAACCTGAAAGCAGACACACGCACCAGCGACATTCCCATTATCTTCATCAGTGCTTCTGGTGACGTAGTAGACAAGGTCAAAGGGTTTTCCCTGGGCGGCGTAGACTATATCACCAAACCCTATCAAGTGGAAGAAGTGCTTGCCCGCGTCGCCACCCACCTGCAAATGCAACGTATGCAAAAGCAGCTCCAGGAGCAAAATATGCGCTTGCAGCAAGAGGTTCTCCGACGCCAGCAGGTTGAACAGGCTCTGCGCCAGGCGCATGACGAGTTGGAAGCCCGTGTGTTTGAACGAACGCGCGAGTTATCGCAAACCAATCAGGCATTACAGGAAGAAATAGAGGAGCGCAAACAGGTAGAACATGCGCTACGCGAAAGTGAAGAACGCTACCGCACCCTGGTCGAAACTTCGCCAAACGCCATTCTGCTGACCGAAATAGACAGCCGCATTCGCTTCTGCAACCAGCAGGCGGTAGACTTATTTGGCTACGACAGCATAGATGATTTGCAGGGGCAATATAGTGCCAATCTGCTGCCGCCCAATCTGTTTCCACTGGACCAGATTCGCATGATTTTTGAAACGGGCAATATCCGCAATCTGGAATACACGCTCTGCCGCAAAGATGGGAGCCGGTTCCCGGCCGAGGTGAGCAGTTCCGTCGTATGCAACCTGCGCAATGAACCAGCCGCCCTCATCATTGTTGTCCGCGACATCAGTGAGCACAAAAAGTTGCAAGCCCAACTAATAGCCAACGAACGCTTCGCGGCTGGTGGCCGTCTGGCCGCCACCGTAGCCCACGAAATTAACACGCCCCTGCAAGCCCTGCAAAACTTTCTCGACCTGATTTCCATCGCCACCGAAGCCGACCGTCAGCATTTCCTGCAAAGTGCCCTGCTGGAAGTACAACGTGTGGGACGGATTGTTGGTCAACTGCTCGACCTCTATCGCCCAGGTACTACCAGACCTGGTCCTATCCATATCAACACCCTTATTGAGCGCATTCTGCTCTTGCTTGGCAAGCGGCTCAAAGAGCAGGGAATTAGTATAGAAAAACACCTGGAAACGACTGCCCAGACTATCTGGGGACGGGCCGATGAGATTACGCAGGTGTTGCTCAATATTATGATCAACGCGATAGATGCTATGCCCTATGGTGGTATCCTCACTATCCGCTGTCATGTGACCACAAAGAACCCATCATCCAGAATACTGCACGAAGCAGACCAATCTTTGCCAGACATGCGCAGGTTCCTGTATATTGAGATCCAGGACACCGGAACTGGTATCAGTCCCGACATCCAGGACTATATGTTTGAGCCATTCGTAACCACCAAAGAGCAAGGCACCGGCCTGGGATTAAATATCAGCAACCAGATTGTTGCTCAGTATGGAGGAACTATCATCGTTGAAAGCAAAGAGAACGTAGGCAGTTGTTTTACTATCGTTTTTCCCCTGGCATAAAGTAAGGATACGTATGAAAGCACACATACTGGTCGTTGAAGATGACCCGACAACCCGCACTTCATTTGCCTGCCGCCTGCAGTATGCCGGCTATCGGGTAACCGAAGCACCTGATGGAGAAACCGCGCTCGACTTACTGGAACATGAACCATTTGATGTAGTCGTAACCGACATCATTATGGGCGATGTAGATGGCATGGAAGTGCTGCACACTGCCCGACTGCAAACATACCAGTCGGAAGTTATTATCCTCACCGGGCATGGCTCCTTTGATACCGCCGTCACAGCCGTGCGCAAAGGAGCCTATGATTACCTGGTCAAACCCTGTAGCGCAGAACATGTGCTACAATGTGTCGAAAGTGCCGTCCGGCGGCACAAAACCAACCAGCAAGTCATCCAGGCAGTTGAGACGCTGGTCACGACGATCTATCCCACCGCATTGGGTGGAACATCAGATTCTGTCGAAGAACTTTCTGATACCAGAGACGAGCAAACGCAAGCAGCAACAGCGCATCCCCTTGCCAGCAACGCTGTATGCATTGGGGCTATATCTCTAGGAAAAACCCGCAAAGATGTGTTGTTTGAAGGGAAACCAGTGCGCCTCACGCCTATCGAGTTTGTGCTTTTGCACTATCTCGCGGAACGGGCCGGCCAGGTGTGTTATTCAAGCGATATTGTGCAACGTACTCACAAAATTGAAGCGAATGATACCGATGCGCAGGCATTGATCGAACCGCATATCTACAACTTGCGCAAAAAATTCGCGCCGGAGTATTTTCTCACCGAGCGCGGCATCGGCTACCGGCTGGTCAATCCCAGCAACCGTTGAGAAAATGAACGTTCGCGTCCTATTTCTCAACCGAAACCTGTGCGCATACTCTCTTTCGTCATTCCTGGTTCTATCGTATGCTCTTCTACAGGATTGCACGAACATATGGGAATTGTGATGCAGAAAAATCATCTGAATGACGCTTCGGATACGTGGCACTATCTCCGCAACCATGGGTTGGTGTTGATCTGCCTTGAACAACAAAACGGGTATCAGATGGATGAACAGGCAATGGTTGTCTTTCGGCTGGGCAATGCCTGTTACGGTGTACCAAAACACGCCGTCTGTGCCATTCAGACACTTGGTCCCTATACCCCCCTTCCCTTTGCCCGGCCGGGGGTCGTCGGAGCCGTTACGGTTCAGGGGCGCCTGGTTGGTGTCATGGATATTTGCCCGCTTATTGGAAAAGAAAAAACCGTACCCGGTCCAGATTCCCTCCTGGTTGTGGTAAAGTTAGATAATATGGAAATGGGTTTGTTGGCAGATGAAATAGTGAATACAGAGGATACCTACCAATGAAACGAGACAATGGGAAAAAGCCTGCTATCCTCATTATAGATGACGAACCTGCAAACTTGCGATTACTCGCCACCATGCTCACTGAACATCAGTATAGTATCCGCACAGTTATCAACGGACGAATGGCCCTCGGCTCTATCGCTATGGAAAAACCAGACCTTATATTGCTCGACATAAACATGCCGGAAATGAATGGCTACGAGGTATGTCGACGTCTGAAAACAGATGAACACGCGCGGGATATCCCGATTATTTTTATCAGTGCGCTCAGTGAAACATTAGATAAAGTCAAAGCATTTACCGTTGGCGGCGTAGACTACATCACCAAACCCTTTCAAATCGAAGAAGTGCTGGCACGCGTAGAAAACCAGTTGACGATTAAACGCACCCGCGAAGCCCTGCAACAGGCCAACAACAAACTGGCATGTTCCATTGCAGAAGTGCAGCAACACCACCAGGAAATGACCTTATTGCAACAAATGAGTCATAGCCTGCAACGGTGTGTAAACAAACAAGAACTGTACCCGGTTTTTGCTTCCTATGCGGCCCGTCTTTTCCACCAGCAGTCTGGTGCCCTCTATCTCCAGCAAGGCAAGGAAAACGGTTCCCTGGAAGTTGTGGCCCAATGGGGCAATCTTCCGCTCCAGCAACAGGAAACGGCACTTGAAAAGAGTGGTTCAATGAAACACGGGGCAATTTCCCTGCCGTGGCCCCAGACCAACGCGCAGCATACCCAACGCGCAACCATGCAAACCGTGGCCTATGCCAGCATTCCCCTTTCCGTACACGGTACCCGTTTTGGCATCCTGCGCGTTTTTGGCGGACCGACCCATCATCAGGAAGCCTATGAACACTGGCTTGGACTACTCCTGATGGTTTCCGAGCACCTGAGCCTGGTTTTTGCCAATCTCCAACTGCGCGAACAACTGCACGAACAATCTATCCGTGACACGCTGACGGGTCTGTTCAACCGTCGGTATCTGGATGAAACATTGACGCGGGAAATAGACCGGGCTGTCCGCTACCAACACTCCATTGGTATCATCATGGCCGATGTTGATCACTTCAAACACTTCAACGACACCTATGGGCACGATGCTGGTGACGCACTCTTACGCGCCGTTGGCTCCCTTTTCCGCACCCGCATCCGTAGCGAAGATATTGCCTGCCGCTATGGGGGGGAAGAATTTGTCCTCATCCTGCTGGAAGCTGGCCTGAAAGAAACAGCTCGCCGTGCGGACATGCTTCGCGATTCGTTGAGCCAGACCAGGATCATGCACAACGACCGCTTCGTGGGGCCTGTAACTGTCTCTTTTGGCGTGGCCGGTGTTCCGGATTGTGGCGTAAGCGTTGAAACGGTCATCAAAGCAGCCGATGATGCGCTCTATCGTTCCAAACAGGAAGGCCGCAACCGCGTCAGTATTGCGGAATGCAACGAGCCGCCTGCCAGATCCAGGTGAAGCCAGAGCGGCGCAGAGACGTAGCGGCGAATGGGGGGTATCACCTCAATGGGTGTCACCTGTGGGTGCGTGAGGGAACCAGGTTCCCTCACACTCCC
>CAYFVX010000072.1:0-10326 GCA_964346425.1 uncultured Chloroflexaceae bacterium
TGCGCTTTTTGAGTGAAGGTTATCGCCATTACTATGTGTCGCTTGACCGTTTTGTCGGGCGAAATTTCCGTTCCATCTGGGAGTATTTTAGCCCGGCCAATCTTCCGCTGATTATTCAGTTGAAAGCCTTGATGAAGCATTATTCCAATACATCGAGCTATTTCCAGAGTCCTAAATTGCGGGCCGCCTTCTCTTTCCAGAACATGTATCTGGGCGTCAGCCCCTATGATGCGCTGGCGACCTATTCGCTGCTGCAATATACCGAACTCGCCGAGGGCATCTGGTTCCCGCGGGGCGGCATGTATCGAACGATTGAAAAACTGGAGGAGATTGGCAAAGGATTGGGCGTGACGTTCCATTACGACACGCCGGTGCAAAAGATTGAAGTTGAAGGTTCACGGGCAAAAGGGGTCGTGCTGGAAAATGGTGAGTTTGTTGCCGGCGATATTGTGCTTGCCAATGCAGATTTGCCCTATGTGTATCGCACCATGCTGCCGGACGATGGCACAGCCACCTACCTGGAAGGGTTGAAATATACCTCCTCGGCCATCATGTTCTACTGGGGGGTTCAGGGGAGTGTCGAGCCATTGTTGCCGCACAATGTCTTCCTGGCAGACCACCAGTATCGCCAATCGTTCGACCGCATTTTCCGTGATCTGACCCTGCCCGACAATCCGTCATTCTATGTGCATATCCCTTCAAAGGTAGACCCTTCGACGGCTCCTGAAGGATCAAATGGCGTGATGGTGCTGGTTCCCGTGGGGCATCTCAATGAGAAAAACCCGCAAGATTGGGATGCCCTACGCCAGCAAGCACGCAACACCGTGCTTGAAACGTTAGGCGGATTGGGGTTGACCGACCTTTCCGAGCGGATTGTCTCCGAGTCCAGTCTGGCTCCGCCCGATTATCTTGCTATGAATCTGGTCAAGGGGTCCGCCTTTGGGCTGAGCCACAACTTTATGCAGGTCGGCTATCTCCGCCCGCAAAATCGGCATGCACGCTATGGCAACCTCTACTTTGCCAGTGCCAGTACCCATCCGGGTACAGGGTTGCCGATTGTGCTCCTCTCTGCACGTCTGGCGGTGGAGCGTATTCTGCAAGAACAACCGGTGCCAAGAAAAGTGATAACGTCGGCCGGTGTCCCCGCGTAATACCTTCGCAGCATTCCGCGGGCATTCGCTTTCTTGCAAAGAGCGCAAAGGACGCAAAGGGAAAGGCAGAGGTTGCCAACTTCTTGCTTTGCGTTCTTTGCGTTCTTTGTAGTTTAAGGGACTCGGCCTGGCAATTGAAAAAACAGCGAAATAAGGAGGAAAAATGTACTATTCTGCACGTTTGTTGCTGGCCTTTCTGGTGCTGGCTGGTTTGCTGGTTGGGTGTGCCAGCGGTGGCGGCTCGCAACAGGCTTTGACCCCTGAAAGATTGACTGCTTCGTCTACACCTGGTACAGATGGTGAATCCGCAGATAACGAGGCAGAGCCAACTGATGCTACTGGCTACCTCAACCGCGGAGCCGAACACTATAAGCAAGGCAATTATGATAAGGCTATCGCAGACTTTGACAAGGCAATAGCCCTTGATTCGAATGACGTAGCGGCGTATATCAATCGTGGCAGTGCCTATGTCAGAAAAGGGCAGATGGAGAAAGCGATTGCTGACTATGATCAGGCAATTGACATTGACCCCAATTATGCTGAAGCGTATACTGGCCGTGGAGCGATTTTCTATGTCGAAAAGGAATATGAAGAGGCCATTCAAGACTTCACGCAGGCGATTGAAGTAAACCCGGAATTTAGTGGGGCCTATTACAATCGGGGGCTTGCCTATCTTAACCTGGATCAGAAAGAACAGGCGATTGCCGACTTTGAGCGGGTAGTAGAGCTGGGCAATGAGCCATACTGGACAGAAAAAGCGAAAGAAGAACTGCAACAGTTGCAGGCAGAAGAGGAGTGATACCAGATACGTTTGAATAGTGAGAGAAACCGCCAGGACACCAAGAACGCCAAGATTCGGGCAGAGAGAAGGGGAAACCCTGTTCTCTCTGTGCCTCCGTGTCTCCGTGGTGAAAAGAAACTATTCATCCGAACCTGGTATGACACGACGGAACGATGGTACGACGCACCATCGCATCATCGCACCATCGCATCGTCTGAATACAGATTTGTAAAAAGCAATAGATAGGAGGAGAGCGAGCAGTATGCAAAGTCTCTGGAACGAACAGGAAGCAGCAGACTTTCCAGGCACTCTTGGACCACGGGTCTATACCTCCCGCTTACTTGGGCGAGAGGCTATGCTTGTGCTCCATGGTGGCGGGAACACTTCGGTCAAAGTGAAAGAACCCGATTTGTTTGGGGAAGAAGAGGATATTTTGTATGTGAAGGGGAGCGGCTGGAATCTGGCAACCATAGACGCTCGTGGCTTCACCCCTATGCGGCTCAAACCACTGGTGCGGTTGACTACGCTTGAGACGATGACGGATAAACAGTGGTTGAATGAGTTGAAAAGCAACGTGACGAATGTCAATGCCCCCAATCCTTCAGTCGAAGCATTGATGCACGCCATCCTGCCTTTTTCCTATGTAGACCATGCCCACCCGGATGCGCTGCTGGCAATAGGGAGTACACCGGGCGGGGTTGAACGGCTCAAGGAAATCTATGGTGATACGGTCGTCATCGTTCCCTACACCCGCTCCGGGTTTCCCATCGCAAAGCTGTGTGCCGAACGGTTTGCGGCAGAAGCAGGCGAACAGACCGTCGGAATGATACTGATGAACCACGGTCTCTTTACCTTTGGAGAAACCGCAAAAATCTCGTATGAGCGTATGATTGAGTTGACGACCCGCGCCGAACGGTACTTGCAGCAGCATGGAGCCTGGCAACTTTCCTTCGTGGAAACAACCGCTCCCGACAGACCTATGCGGCATGAGCTGGCAGCCCTGCGCAAAGAAGCTTCCGATATTGCCGGGTTTCCGCTTATCGTTACGGTCCATAGCGACCCGCAGTGTCTGAGTTTTGCGCGGCGGGAGGATGTCGCACAGATATCCCAGCAAGGACCGGCGACGCCAGACCACGTCATACGCACCAAAAATCGCCCCTTGCTCGGCATCCAGAACCTGCAAGCATTCCGCGAATCCTACGAACACTACTTCAACACCTACGCCCCCAACGCAGACCGCCCGCTCACTATGCTCGATCCTGTGCCCCGCGTCATTCTTGACCCCGACTACGGCATGATGACGACGGGCCGCACGGCAAAAGATACCAGGATAGCCAGCGATATTTACCGCCAGACGATAGAGATTATCCTGCGGGCTACGGCATTGGAAGAATACCAGGCACTCTCTGAGCAGGATATCTTCAATATCGAGTACTGGTCTCTGGAGCAGGCAAAACTGGGATTGCAGCAACAACAACCGGTCTTTACCGGCGAGATTGCGCTGGTGACAGGAGCTGCCTCCGGCATCGGCAAAGCGTGTGTGGAGTCCTTCCTGGAGCGCGGTGCCGCAGTGGTGGGGCTGGATATCAACCCGGCGATTACCGAGCTTTTTGACCGCGAGGATTACCTGGGTATCACGTGTGATGTCACCAGCGATGAGCAGATTGTGGCGGCAATGGAAACGACGGCAAAGATGTTTGGTGGGCTGGATATGCTGGTGTTGAATGCCGGTATTTTTCCGGGTGGGTGCCGCATTGACGCGCTCAAAACCGACGAATGGCGCAAAGTGATGCACGTCAACCTGGACGCCAATCTCATCATCATGCGCGAAGCATACCCATTGTTGCAGCAGGCACCCCGCAAGGGACGGGTGGCGATTATTGGCTCCAAGAATGTGCCAGCCCCCGGCCCCGGTGCGGCAGCGTATTCTGCATCAAAGGCTGCCCTCAACCAGTTGGCACGCGTCGCCGCCCTGGAATGGGGCAAAGAAGGTATCCGTATCAACAGTGTGCATCCGCATGCGGTGTTCGATACCGGCCTATGGACCGATGAAGTGCTGCGTTCCCGCGCCGAGCATTATGGGTTGACGGTCGAGCAGTATAAGAAAAACAATCTGATGAAGGTGGAGATCCGTAGTCGCCATGTCGCAGAGCTGGCGGCGGAGATGTGTGGGCCGTTGTTTGAGCCAATCACCGGTGCGCAGGTGCCGATTGACGGCGGCAGCGATCGGGTGATTTGATGGGGGTTGTTGGATATGTCGTGGCGGTAAAACCGCCACGACATATGGAGCAGAGACATGGACCGACTAGAATTGCTAGAGCGTATCACCAACGGCGAAGACTCATTCACAGAGTTCAAGCGTGAGGGGGATAATGGATGATGATAGAGCAACCAGCCACAATAAACACCCAGCCACTCCTGGCTGAAGTGCGCCAGCACCTGCAGACGCACTACGGAGAGCGTCTGGCAGGTCTCGTGCTCTTTGGCTCGCAGGCGCGTGGTGATGCAGTCGCAGGGTCAGATATTGACCTGCTGGTCGTTCTGCACGACGAAGAACAACCAGCAGACAAAGCATTTGCCCGTGAGCTGGTCTATAACCTCTTGCAGCACCACGGCATACTGCCATCACTGCTGCATGTGACGCTCAACCGCTACCTGCACGAACAAAGCCCACTGATGATCAACGTGCGGCATGATGGGGTGCTGCTCACCAATAGCAACATGAACCACCTGCTGCATACCGCCTTGCAGCAACCAGTGGAAAGAGAGAACAGTATGACAGCCGAACAGACTGCACTCTTGCAGAAAGCCACCGACAGTTTGCGGGCTGCCCGTCTGATGGCAAACGATAATCTCTACGGGTTTGCCGCATCGCGGGCATACTACACCATGTTCTACGTAGCCCAGGCATTACTCTTGAGCAAAGGATTATCGTTTTCCAAACATTCAGCAGTTATTGCCGCATTTGGCAAACACTTTGCCCACCCGGGCATGGTACCTGTTGCATTTCATCGCCATCTCATAGATGCCCAGGAAGCACGGTTGATAGGGGATTATGCGCCGGAAGCAAACCTGACCGAGCCAGATGTGGCAACGCTGATTGCGCAGGCGGAAGCATTTGTGGATGTGGTGCGGGGGTTGTTGGAAGAAGGAATAAACGATGCGCTTTTAGACAATGGTGGAGAAAGAGCGTGAAACGTGAACTTACTGTTCTGGATGTCTTCTGTGGGGCAGGCGGCTTATCGCTCGGCTTTCAGCGTGTGGGGTATACCATGCTCTGCGCCGTAGACAATCAGCCTGCGGCATTGAAAACGTATCAGCAAAACATCGGTAGCCATACCATTCACGCCCACCTGGAACAGGGTACTCTGGCGTTTGCACGTGCCACAGTTGTTCTCGGCGGCCCTCCATGTCAGGGCTTCTCATCAGCAGGCATGCGGCGGGCAAATGATCAGCGCAATAGCCTCGTGGCGTCCTATGCAAACCTGATAACCAGGTTACGCCCTGACGCATTTGTCTTTGAAAATGTCGAAGGGTTTTTGACCGCAGAGCGGGGCAAACGAGTGATTGAACTGCTTACACCGCTGATTGCAAGTGGCTATCGTATCCATCTGCGAAAAATCAATGCAGCGAACTATGGGGTGCCCCAACATCGCAAACGGGTGATTGCCATTGGTGGCTTGGGATGGAATCCATCCTTTCCAGAGCCAACCCATACCGCATTTGGTAGCCCGGGCGCACATCTCGCATTGAAATATGCGCAACGTACTCCTACGATTTGGGAAGCTCTGCAAACCTTACCACCACCAGCTCATAAACCACCTGGCTTTCCCCAGGGACATTTCTCTATCCCGTTACAAAACAAAGAGTTGGAACGAGCAATAGCACTCAAACCGGGCCAGACGATGAAAGACCTGCCATTGGAATTACAGCACGAGAGCTATCGGCGCAGAGCGTTTCGCCGCGTCAAAGATGGCACGCCTACGGAGCGTCGCGGAGGCGCACCGTCCGGCATCCGTCGTCTCTTGCCAGATGAACCGGCAAAAGCAATTACCAGCGGAGCTATTGCAGAGTTTCTGCATCCAGTCGAAAACCGTCCATTGACCCTGCGGGAGTGTGCGCGGCTGCAAACATTTCCCGACACCTTCATCTTCCATGGCAGCAATGCAGAGCAGGCACATCTCATCGGGAATGCTGTTCCGCCGCTGCTGGCGCAGATTATTGCAAGCAACCTTGCACGAGATCTGGCGCACCTGCCAGACGAGAGATTCCTCGAAGGACGGTTGCTCAGCTTCGTCCCGACACTATCGAAAGGATACAGCCCTATCTTGAAGTACGTGACGGAGCAGGTAGTCTCAAGTTTTATGCAAGCACCAGAGGCCGTAATAGAAAATCTGACCTTATGGGATTGACCAAAACACAACAGACATTACTCACCAGAGCACGCACATCGAGTGCCGGTGAACTTGGCGTTTCTCTGGATGATGCAACCTGCGCATATCTGACAGTACAGATTATCCATGATCTTGATCTGTTGCATCATTTCCCAGAAGTACCTGCACAACTGTCTCCATTTTTCAATGCAGGACCACTAAGCCATTTGCGACTGGAAGGCATATCCTTTTTACCGTTATTTGAAAAGTTGGTATCTTTGCAAGAGGATGCTGATACATATTTCTCCTGTCTGGCAATTCTGCACAAAGCCAGACTGAAGTATGAGCGTATTCTCCAATCGCAGGCTATTCCTACAATTGATCAGGTTGGTCCTCGCAGTCTTCTTCAATATGGATGTTTGACGCCACAATCTCTTGCCGGTTTGCTTTTCTGGCGCAAATGGTTGTTCGATATAGATAATCGGGCAGCACAAGAAACCGGCTATGTTTTTGAACCAATTATTGCATATGCACTTGGCGGTGTTCCATATAGTGCAGCCAAAAGCCCGATAAAGAGAGAAGCAGGGGGGACAAGAGGCAGACAGGTAGATTGTATTCGTGACCAAAAAGCCTACGAAATCAAATTGCGTGTAACCATAGCTGCTTCTGGACAGGGACGATGGAAAGAAGAGTTGGATTTTCCTGCAGATTGTAAATCCAGTGGGTATACACCTGTGCTCATTGTGCTTGACCCGACAGCAAATCCCAAGTTGCAAGAGTTAAGCCATGCTTTTACAGAGGCTTCTGGGGAAGTTTATATTGGACATGCTGCCTGGGACCATCTGGCAAAGACAGCAGGCACAACAATGTCGAGATTTCTCGATATCTATGTCCATGAACCCATTCAAACACTTCTCAGCGAAGCATCTGTTGATCTCCCAAAACTTACCATCCAAATGGATAAGCATCATATAACCATCACTCTCGACGAAGAAACGCTACAGATAGTCCGTAAGGACAAGGCTGGCGATGACCCACACTAATGGTATAATCGAAAAGATTTGCAAAACAAACCCACAGAAACAGAAGGAGACAACCGCATGACCTACGGCATCAAACTCGACCCCCGACCCATCAGCGGCGACCTGTCCATGACCGACCTGGTCAACGACTACTTTCTCGCCTACAATGCTGCCCGACTACGCGAAGCATGTCAACTCTTCGTACAAAAAATAGCCCAACCCGACGTCACCATCGGTGTCGCTCTCAGCGGTGCGCTCACTCCCACTGGTCTGGGTACCGCCGCCCTCGTTCCCATGATCCAGGTTGGTCTGATAGACTGGGTAGTTAGCACCGGTGCCAATCTCTACCACGACATCCACCGTACCCTCGGCTTTGAACTCTTCGGCAGCAGTCCCTTTGCGGATGATACGGCACTGCGCGAGCAACAAATCATTCGCATCTACGACATCCTGTTCCACCAGGATGTGCTGCTACAGAGTGACAAATTTCTGTACGAATGCATGCGCGGCAAAGAATTCCAGCACACCATGGGCAGTGCAGAACTGCACTACCGCCTGGGCCGCTACACCCAGGCCCGCGAACAAACCCTTGACAGTGGCTACACCTCCATCCTGACTGCTGCCTACGAAGCTGGCGTCCCCCTCTACACCAGTAGCCCTGGTGACTCCACGCTCGGCCTGAACATCGCCGCTCTTGCTCTGCAGGGCAACAAACTGCGCTTTGACGTGGAAGCCGATGTCAACGAAACCACCGCCATTGTCTACCACGCCAAAAAACATGGCGGCAAAAGTGCCGTGCTCATCCTGGGTGGTGGCTCACCCAAAAACTTCGTGCTGCAAACCGAACCGCAGATCCAGGAAATCATGGGGTTGGAAGAGAAGGGACACGATTATTTTATCCAGGTCACCGATGCCCGCCCGGATACGGGAGGACTCTCCGGGGCAACTCCGGCCGAAGCCGTCACCTGGGGCAAGGTAGACCCGGAACAACTGCCCGATAGCGTCGTATGCTATACCGACAGCACCATCGCTCTGCCCATTATCGCCTCCTATGCGCTGGCAAA
The DNA here is from genome assembly GCA_964346425.1 of uncultured Chloroflexaceae bacterium. Lineage (GTDB taxonomy): Bacteria > Chloroflexota > Chloroflexia > Chloroflexales > Chloroflexaceae > JAAUSY01. The sequence goes on from CAYFVX010000072.1 coordinate 8,392, forward strand.
CGCTCCACAGCGAACTCCCAGGCGCATCTATGATCACCGTGCAGAATTGCTTGACGAACTTACCGCAGCCTACAAAGGCAAAAAACTCGGCGAAGGTTGGGGGCCGGCCGAGGATGATGGCTAAGACCAATTAAACGCAGAGACGCAGAGGCGCAGAGGTGCAAAGAAGCAGAGAGAAGAGTAGTAATCTGTTTCATCTGTACGCTAATCCGGACCTTTGCGTTCTTTGCGCCGTTGCGTGAGATACTGATTCCCTCTTCTGAACAAGTATCGTGAAGGAGCACCTATGGAGATTGCAAGTATCATCCAAACCATGCCCAAAGTCGAGTTGCATGTCCATCTGGAAGGCGCGATACAGCCAGCAACCCTGCTCACGCTGGCGCAGCGCAACCAGATACCCCTGCCAGCCACCAGCGTTGAAGAGCTACGTGCATGGTATACCTTTCAGGATTTTTCCCGTTTTGCCGAAGTCTACCTGACTATCTCCGACTGCCTGCGCACACCCGACGACGTTGAACTCATTGCCCGCGAATTTCTGGCAGCCCAGGCAGCCCAGAACATCCGCTACAGCGAGGTAACCTACACCGCCTTTACCCACTATTACTTTCGCGGGCTTGGCTTTCAGGAGCAACTGACCGCCCTCAACCGGGCGCGGGCCTGGGCATCCGCCGAACTCGGCACCGACATGGGTATCATTCTCGACATCCCGCGGGTCATTCCAGCCGAAGCCGGTTTGCAGATAGCAGACTGGGCTATCAACGCAATGGATGATGGGGTCATCGCGCTTGGTCTGGGTGGGCCAGAAGCAGGCTTTCCCGCCGACAAATTCCGCGAATCCTTTGAAAAAGCGCATGCGGCTGGCCTGCCTGCCGTCCCGCATGCTGGTGAGACAGATGGAGCCACAAGCATCTGGAGCGTCTTGAACGACCTGCATGCCGTGCGTATTGGGCATGGTGTGCGTTGCCTGGAAGATGAAACGCTGGTGGAAACGCTGCGCGAGCGACAGATACCGCTCGAAGTATGCCCTGGCAGCAACGTATGTCTGGGCGTTGCTTCCAGCCTTGCCCAGCATCCATTACCCCATCTGCTGGAAGCCGGTCTTTATGTGACCATCAACTCCGACGACCCGCCGCTCTTCAACACCACACTGACGGATGAATACCTGAAAATTGCCGAGACCTTTGACCTGAAGAGCGAGACCATCCAGCAGCTTGTGCTGAATGCCGCCCGTGCCACCCTGCTACCACAGCCAGCCAGAGAGAAACTGGAAGCGGAAATACGGGCATGGTGGGAACAGAATGGGAGATACAGGATATTCAGGAAGAAACACCCAGTCTGACCAACCAGGTCATCGAATCGCTCTGGGATCAATGCTTCAAGCGAGCAAAAGAGTATGCATCGGTTGAAATGGGACAGCCTGTCAAGATGGAGCTTCTCGCCTGGCATGCCGTTTTTGACGAAACCTACTCGCTGGAAGAAAGCCAGGACATGTAATACCCATGTTCGGGTGAATAGTTGAGAAAACTGCTACGATAAAGCGCATTGCAGTCGCTCATCACTCATCACTCGTCACTGGTATAAAAGACAAGGAGCGAGGGGAACGGCAATGCCGCGCCCCCTCGCTCCAAACGGTTTTCCAGACTTGCTAGGCTGGCTGCACTCTTGGCACAGGACCACCCACCTTCTTATCACCCTCTTTCTCCGTATCATCCGAAGAAGGCGAAACCTCCTCAGTCTCCGGTGGCGGCACTTCCTCATCGCCACGAATAGCTGCATAGATGCCCTTCTTATCCAGCGTCTCGTGATCCAGCAACGCCTGTGCCAGCCGCTCAAGTTTCTGCCGATTTTCCGTCAACAATTTGACCACCGTCTCCAATCGTTCATCCAGCAACTGGCGGACCACATTGTCCAACATTGCTGCCGTCGCCTCGCTAT
>CAYFVX010000073.1:0-10252 GCA_964346425.1 uncultured Chloroflexaceae bacterium
TCCCCCGCTTTGCAAAGATGAGCGCGTGATAGGAGACGGATTTTTGCCCCTACCCCCCCAGCACCAGCGCAACCCAGTCGCCCTCCTGCACCCGCTCCTGTAGCTGCAAGCCAGCCGCAGTTAGTGCCTGGATGACTTCCGGCTCGCGCTCCTGGATAATGCCGCTGGTAATCAGCATCCCACCGGGGAGGAGCGCATTCGCCAGCTCCTGGGCCAGCGCAATCAGCACGTGCGAGATGATATTGGCGACGATAAGCTGATACCCCTCCCCGACTCCCTGCACCGGCGCATCGGCAACCCCCAGGCTCCCCAACTCCACGACAATCTGCTCGCCCAGACCATTGCGCTGCACATTCTCGCGGGCAACCTCCACCGCCACCGGGTCATTGTCCAGCGCAAACACCGAAGCGGATCCCAGCTTTATCGCCGCAATCGCCAGGATGCCGCTGCCCGTGCCCACATCCAGCACCGTGAGCGACGGCTGCATCTTGCGCTCCAGCAATTGCAAACAGAGACGGGTTGTCGGATGGAGCCCCGTCCCAAATGCCATACCGGGGTCAAGATTGAGGATAACATCATCAGGCTGCGGCGTATACTCCAACCAGGAAGGCACAATAACGATACGCTCACCGATACGCTGCACCTGATAATGCTTCTTCCACTCGTTCGCCCAGTCCTCCTCCTGCAGCACCCGGGTCTGGAGGGGCCCCACCGGGCGCAACTGCCCCAGATGCCAGAGAGCCTGCTCCACCCGCTGGCGAATATCCTCCGCCTGCGCATTCAGCGGCACATAGGTGCGCAACACCACCGGGCGCGACGTATCCAGAATATAGGCAGGGGGCGGCTGCTCACCGGGCGCGGGTGCGCCCACCCAGCCATCCCCCTCTTCCGTGGGTATCCAGGCCGGCTCAATCACCACGCCGCCCTGATGCCCATAGCCAGCCAGCAGTTCAGAAAGAGATTCGGCCGCCTCCAGGTCGGCGGTCACACTCAACTCAAGCCATTGCGTCATATATCACCATCGCCAGCGGGGACCCTGCGGCGTATCCTCAATCGTTACATTCAGAGCTTCCAACCGTTCACGGATAGTATCTGCCAGCGCAAACTGCTTCGCCTTGCGCAACTCCTGACGGATTTCCAGCAGCAGATCAATAAACGGATCTGCATCCTGGTGCCGCGCCCGCGGCTCTGCCAGCCGCAACCCCAGCACATCCGCCAGCTCGCGCAGCGTTGCCTGCGCCTCACTAAACGGTGTCCCGCCCACACCGGCATCGCGGGCAGTATTGATAGCCCGCACCAGATCGAACAGCGTCGCCATCGCACCGCTCGTATTAAAATCATTATCCATCGCCTGCGTGAACTTTTCCCGTGCCTGCGTCGCCGCCTCTATCAAGTCCACGACCGCCTCGCCGCTCACCGTCTCACCACTGGCAGGCAAAAAGGCTCCACGCAACCGCTCCAGCTTGCGCTCATTCTCCGCAATGATCTCCTCGTTGTAAGTCAGCGGGCTGCGGTAGTGGCTACTCAGGATCATCAGGCGCAACACATCCGCATCATAGTGCTTGAGAAACTCCTTAATCGTAACCAGATTGCCCAGGCTCTTGGACATCTTCTCAATCTGGCCCGACCTGGGATTGACGTATTGCAGCATCCCATTATGCATCCAGTAGCGAGCAAACGGCTTGCCCGTCAACCCCTCACTCTGCGCAATCTCATTCTCGTGGTGCGGAAACACCAGGTCATTGCCGCCCCCGTGAATATCAATCTGCTCGCCGATATGCTTGAGGTTCATCGCACTGCATTCGATATGCCAGCCCGGCCGCCCATTGCCCCAGGGACTTTCCCAGGAAGGCTCGCCCGCTTTGGCACTCTTCCACAGCGCAAAATCGGCCGCGGATTGCTTGTGTTCTGTCAACTCAACGCGTGTGCCGCTGAGCATCTCATCCAGACTGCGGCCGGAGAGCTTGCCATAGCCGTCAAAAGAAGTCACCCGATAATAGACATCACCATTGGCAACATACGCGTGCCCCTTGTCAATGAGCTTCTGGATAAAGCTGATAATCTCCGCCATCGTCTCAGTAGCTCGTGGGTAGACGGTGGCTGGCAACACATTCAGTGCTTCGAGTTGCTGCATAAACTCATTGATATAACGCTCTGCCAGCGCAACCGGCTCCTCACCTTTTTCATTGGCACGGGCGATAATCTTATCATCCACATCGGTAAAATTGACGACGTGCTGCACGCGATAGTCGCGCCATTCCAGATAGCGGCGGATAATATCAAAGATGATGGCAGACATCGCATGCCCGATATGCGCATCATCATAGACCGTTACCCCACACACATACATCGTCACCACCCCCGGCTTCAGCGGCGTCAGCGGCTCAACATTGCGGCTCAGGGTATTATACAGTTGTATCGTCATTAGGGATATCCTCTCGTATCATATTCCAGCACCGGCGGTATATTCCTCTTCCACCGTATACTCAACAGTGGAACCATTTTCATCCAGAATAGCCCACAAACTTTCTGAGAGCTTGACATGGGCTTCCATTTCGTGATGATTGGTAAAATCCTCCAGCTCGCCCAGCCGCGATTCTAGCTCCAGAATTTTATCGTGCAGACTGCGCAACATCGCTCCTTCCGGGTCGGGCAAATACTCGACGCGACGCATAATACCAGTGGTCGGGTCGCGGGTAGCCACTACACGTGCCGGCACGCCAATAGCGGTGGAATGCGGCGGTACATCTTTGATAACGACAGCTCCACCCCCTACTTTCGATCCCTCCCCAATCGTAATATCACCCAGCACGGAAGCCCCGACGCCAATCACCACATTATTCTCCAGCGTCGGGTGCCGTTTGCCACACTGCTTGCCGGTACCGCCGAGCGTTACCCCTTGATACAGCATGACGTTGTTGCCAATAACAGTGGTCTCGCCAATCACCACACCCATGCCGTGGTCAATGCAAAAGCCACGACCAATGCATGCACCGGGGTGAATTTCTATGCCAGTGAGGAAACGATTGATTTGCGAAATCAGGCGAGCGGTAAAAAACGCATCACGTACCCAGAACTCGTGGGCAATCCGATGCAGAACGATAGCATGGACCCCCTGATAGAGCACCACTTCGGCAAAATGTCGGGCGGCAGGGTCGTTGAGGAAAATAGCGCGGAAATCGTCGCGAAGAACTTTCAGTTTGTATGATAAAGACATAAGACCTCCCTGGGTATTCAGTGCAGAAAGAGCAAACAGTCCAGACGTATTGTCGTCAGAGCAGTAGTCACGGGGTGCTATCAACGGGCAGGACAGCACCCCATATGACAGCAACCACCGGGCAGATAACTTGCTCTGCCCTGAAAGCAGAGAAGAGAGGTCTCACGTTTTGAAAAAGCAAAAAAGGCGTGCCATAGGGTACTGGCGCGCCGTTGCAGAGCACGGAAATTGTCCAGAATGTCAGGATGAAGGGCTACTATCGCTGGTTGTCTGGCTGGTACCACTATCACTTGATGAACTCTCTGTTTTCGTACTTTCTGTCTTTGTTTCTGTGTTTTCTGTATTTTCAGTTTGCTGACTATTTTTGGAATGTTTCATTGAGGCATTGTCGCCACGGTTATCAGTGATATACCAGCCAGAGCCTTTAAATACAATACCGACAGGCTGGAACACACGGCGTACTTTCTCCTGGCTACATGAGGGACAGGTGTGAATCGGCTCTTCTTTAAAACTTTGAAATTTTTCAAACTGCGTACCGCAGGCATCGCAGGCATAGACATATGTTGGCATATTAATCAACCCCTTTCTTGAGATTGTTGGCCTACTTTTCTGCAGCTTATTGTACCGCAAGAGGCGTCGTTGTGCAATACGGGTACGTTATAGGTATGTTAGATTTTGCAGCCCTGACTGCTTTTAACATGTTCCAAAATAGTATTTAACCTGCTCTTAACATGGCAATGTTACAATGCTGCCATCAGCAAGATGTTTTGATGGGGGGAACATCTTCTACCTCGGGTGGTAGAAGATGTCGCTGTGTTTTAGGAACCAGGATTTCGCGCAAATACGCGACCGCTTGCTCGCTGGCGGCTTCGCCGCCAACCCGATGGGAATGGGGGGGGACTGGCTCAACAGGTTTCACCTGTTTTGTGTGCTGCTTGCGCACGGCAAAAAATGCACGCAAGCACGTGTCACAGCTTTGCCGTGGGGTGTGTTTGCGGGAACCTGGTTCCTTCACACACCCACGGGTGCCACCTAATAGAGGGAGATTCTTTCCACAAAATCCTGCGGCTGCAAGCCGCAAAACGCCGTCAAAGGCGACTTTGACATGCCCCCACAAAAGGGGCGGCTTTGTGAGGCTTCATCTGCGCAGCAAGAAATGGACAAAGTCCCGGATGAAACAACGAAACAAAATCTTATGGCAAAGACGCGTGTGACACCAGACGCGTTTTTTGTTTTGCGGTGTCTGATTGGGAAATAGTACGGTTTAACATGAGAAAGACACAATATCGTGGCAAGCACTGAACGTTTCTTCACAACAACCTCCCTGAAAGGGGAAACACCACAATCCAAACCTCTTTTTCGCTGGTCTGCGGCTGGCATAAGGACCAAAATCCTTGCTCCACTGATCATCCTGATGTTCTTTTCACTACTAGGAAGCACCGTAGGCTTTATCCTCAGCACCAATACCACCCGCAACGATATCCTCGACGGACAACTCCATGAAGAGTCAAGCCGCCTGGATATCGCCCTCAAACAAAGCGAAGAAGATGTCAAAAATGGAGCTATTGCACTCTCCAAAGACCCGGAAATCATCAAGGCGTTGCAGAAAGATACAATCGGCAGCGATGTGATTATGAAGATGGATAGTCGTGCAACTCCTGTCCGTGACAGATTTTTTCTGCACCAGATTGTGATACGCAACAAAGAAGGCATCAACCGTGTCAATATAGCCACCTTTGCCGAGTTGACCGAGCAAAGTTTCTATGAACACGAAAGCCTGGCAAGTTGTCATCAGACCCCCCAAATCCACTTTGTGCCTACTGACAAGACCACGTTGCTGGTTGGGTGTGCGCCCATCCAGGCAAAAAATCCCAGCCAACAATCTGCCGAACAAACCATGCTCGGCGTTGTCTACACCGTTCAAGATGTCCCACGCAGGCTTGAACGCATTCGCCGTAATCTTGGACTCTCAGCAGAAATCAACCTCCTTGACCATCCTCAATCAGCCGGTGGTGCCTCCGCACAATCGCTGGAAACCGGCTCTTCCATGGATGGATACCGCGTTCGTTTACTTCCCTTGAGTCTGGCTGGCACCGATATTGCCATTCTGCTGAGCTTGAGCGAGCAAGAAATCAATGAAATTGTCGGTTCCGGCTTTCGGGTCATGGTTATTAGCAGTGGCCTGACGTTTCTCTTGCTCCTATCGGTGGGTGTCTGGTTGGCGCAGAGCTTCACGCAACCTATCCTTAAACTAGACGCAGTAGCACAGGCAGTAGCGGCGGGCGATTTGAAGCGGCGGGCAAACCTGTCGCACGATGATGAAATAGGCCGACTGGGTTGCTCATTCGACCAGGCGACCGCCACCATCGCCCATCTGCTCGACCAGCAAGCACGTACCGCCGGTGAGCGACACGCTATCTTGCAAAGTATGGCAGATGGCTTGCTGGCCGTAGATGTAGATGAACGCATTATCATGATTAACCCGGTCGCCGCGGACCTCCTCGGTCAGCCTGCTGCCTCTTTGCTCTCCCAACCCCTGCTCAAACTGACCAATGTCGAAGATACGGTGCTTGCTATTGGTCTGCAGCAGGTGGTTGACCAGATACGCAGCGAGTTGCACGACCCGGACATGAACAAAACGGAAGAACATATCTCACTGGGAGAGCGGGTTGTGCGCTTGCATAGTGCGCCAACGATGGGGAGCGGCGGACGACTCACCGGTGCCGTCGTGGTATTGCAAGACATTACCGAAGAAGTGGAGGCCGACCGCGCCAAGAGTGCCTTTATTGGCACTGCCTCGCACGAGCTACGCACCCCACTTGCCTCAATGAAAGGCTTTGTGGACATTTTCTACATGAGTGGTACCGACAACCTCACCGAAAGCCAGACTATGTTTCTGGACACCATCAAACGGCAGACAGAAAACATGGTGCAACTGGTCAATGACCTGCTGGAGATGGCTCGTCTGGAACAGGGATCATTGCGGGGCGAACAGCAATGGGTTGCGTTACCCCATGTTGTTGAAGAATCTCTCACCAGTTTGAAACCACAGATTGAAAATCGCGCCATCCAACTCAATGTAGACATTTCCCCGGACATTCCCCATATCTGGATAGATGCCCTCCACCTGCGTCGTATCGTCACCAACCTCTTCTCCAATGCGATGAAATATAGCTACCATGGCGGCCCCGTTAACATACGGGTGTACGAATTACGCGATCCTCTGTTCTTGCCCAGTTCACCTGACGATCAGCCATGGAAATATGGCGACCCTCGTTCGCTGGTGGTCGAAGTTGAAGATAAGGGGGTTGGTATTCGGGAAAGCGACCAGTCAAAAATTTTCACCCGCTTCTTCCGCTCCGATAATGAACTGAGTGTTGAAGCGGGTGGCAGTGGCCTGGGCCTGGCAATAACTCGATCACTGGTGCATTTACACCACGGACAGATAGGGTTCCGTAGCATAGAAAAGGAGGGCAGTTGCTTCTGGGTCCGTTTACCTGCTCCAAGTACGGAGGCACTCATGGATGAAACAAATTCAGATGGGCAAGAGTATGAGGCAGTGGAAGAAGAAGAGGAACGGTAAGCTATTCAGAAATAAACGCAACGCTGTACGAAGGAAAGTACAATCAACCAGAGTTTGCAGAAAACTGGAGGTGGAGCTATGGACAAACGACAGGCGTGGTATTTCCTCTCAATGGTCCTGATGATCCTGCTGGCAAGTTGTGGAGGTACTGCCCAACAACCGGTGCCGGTGGAAACCGATACACCCGAATCGGCTGTCGCGCAAGAACGGTTAATTTTTGCTGGAAGCACCACGGTGCAACCGCTGGCTGAAACTCTGGCAAAAACGTATCGCGAACAAAATCCCGGCATAGAAATGGAAGTGGGGGCCGGCGGCTCACGGGTAGGCATTCAGGCTATCCAGGAAGGAACAGCAGATATCGGCATGGTTTCGCGGGATCTGCGCGAAGGCGAACAGACCGAAGATATGAAAGTTCATCAGATTGCCATTGATGTGCTGGCGATGATTGTTCATCCATCCAACCCGATTGATGAACTTTCGCTGGAAGAACTTCGCGGTATCTACACCGGCGAAATTACCAACTGGAACGAGGTTGGCGGCGAAGACCTGCCCATCCTACCGGCTATTCGGGATGTCAGTTCAGGCACCCGTGGTGCGTTTGACGAAACTGTTCTGGAGGGCGAAGACCCGATAGAAACGGAAGAAAACACGCATATTACTGCCGGAGAAGTCCATTCGCGGGTCGTGGACACCCCGGAAGCTATTGGCTATGTGGGGTTCGGTCACCTCTCCGGTGATGAGGTAAAAGTGCTGGCGATTGACGGGGTAGAACCAGGACCAGAAGCCGCTATGGATGGCACATATAAATTGAATCGTCCCTTGCAGATGCTCACTGGCTCGCTAAGTCGGCCAGGTGCGGAAGTGTTTATTGAGTTTGTGCTCAGCCCGGAGGGGCAGAAAATTGTTGAAGAGGATGGATGGGTGCCCGTAGCGGCTACAGCACCAGAAGAGTAAGTGCTGAAGCTGGCATTTTCGTGCGGAAATTCGAGAGAGGGTCATATGCGTCTGCCTGTTCTGATGAGGATACAAAACATCAGGGGGCAGACGTTTTGCTAAGCTTCCACTCGTGCTATAATGTTACCTTGCTTGCCCTGCTCAACTCATTGCAATCAAACAGACAGCGTGCGTGAGTAGGAAAGACGTGAACGCATATTGACAGGTTTCCGAAAAGGCAAGGGGTCGCTCGTAGGTAACCTCTCGCTTCCCACCGCCTGTTCTTCAAGCGGCGTTGCTTGCTGGTTCAATAACCTGCGTACAACTGCAATAAGACTGCTGACGCTTTCAGATTTCAAAATATAGGCCGCAAAACCATGCTGCTCACTAGCACCGGCGAGAAGTTCAGGATGGCCGGTATAGGCAATCACCGGACACGTAATATTGTGGCTACGCAACAGTTCTAGCGTTTGAAAGCCATCCATCCCAGACATCGCAATATCCATAATGATAACATCTGGGATATCAGCCAGGGCTACTTCCAGGGCTTCAGTCCCACTGCTCACTGCTTGTACTGAGTAGCGACCTGCATGCCGCAAGAGAAGTTCGGTCTTCAAGCGTATCGTATAAGCGTCGTCTACTATCAAAACTTTCTTCATTGATAACATCCTTTCGTTCATAGTGCGCAGAAAACTCGGTGGTTGTGTTGCGAAACGTCAGATGTCTTCAATGTACTGGTACTTTACAACCTGTCCATGCCGAATAACCCCATCACAAAGGGCTATCAAGGGATTTCGACAATGCAACGATGGAATACTCATGGACATTTTACTCTCTGCATTTTACGCTTTTATCTGAACAGGTTTATAATAACCGACAGAAAGGATTTTGTGAAGGTGGTAATTGTAAAGATATAGGGGAGTAATAATCAAGATTTCGTGCATCTTTGTTAATTTAACGTTAAAAACCACTTAAAACTAAGTATAAGTCTACTGATAAACACTAACCAGGTTTTTTTAATTTACTGTAAATTGTAGTATAGCAGTCCGATCTGAGTTGTAAATGAAGCTCAGCATTAGCCCTTTCACAAGGCTGATACAATGTGTTTGTTTTCCATTTGGACCAGGACTGCTATATTTCTTTCATAAGCGGAAGGTTCAAAAAGTTACCCCTCGGAAAATACATTTTTTCTTGCGATGTTTTGCAATGCAACTGCAAAACATCTGCAAACAAATGGCAACAAAACCAGAGGAACGAGCAACAAAGGAGAAACAACCGAATGCAAGGACGAGTGCTGCGTGCGCAGAGTGGGTTTTTCTGGGTTCAGACGCAGGAAGGTATTCTCGAATGTCGTCTGCGGGGACGGCTCAAAAAAACCCGACAACGAACCGATATCGCGGTTATTGGGGATGAGGTGGAAGTCACTCAGGTCTCACCTACGGAAGGAGCTATCGAGGCAGTATTGGAACGGCACACATGCTTCTCACGCCAGCAACCTGGCCCCCGTGGTCAATGGAAAGAAGATGTGCTCATCGCTAATCTCGATCAGATTATGCTCGTTTTTGCCTGTGCCAGCCCTCCAATGAAGCCTCGTTTGCTGGACCGTTTTCTCGTGATTGCAGAGTACAATGAAATAGACGCGGTGATAATTGCCAACAAAGTTGATCTGATAGGGACTGCCGAAACACACACATTGTTTGCTCCCTACGAACACATAGGCTATGAGGTCCTCTACCTCAGCGCACACACTGGCGAAAATATCCCTCTGCTCCGCGAATATCTGGCAGGACGGATGAGCATGTTTACCGGCCCATCAGGCGTGGGCAAAAGCAGCCTGCTGAATGCCATCCAGCCAGGATTGCAACTCCGCACCAGTGAGGTCAGCGAAGCTCTGGATAAAGGTCGTCACACCACCGTCGTTGCTGAATTGCACCCCTTGCAAGGTGAACAAGGCGGGTATGTAGCAGATACGCCGGGCATTCGCGAACTGGCAGCCTGGAGCATCCCGGACGAAGATATTGCATGGTGCTTTCGCGAAATGCGCCCCTTCCTGGGCCTGTGTGATTTCAACGACTGCACGCACATCCACGAACCAGGCTGCGCCATCCTGGAAGCGGTTGAGCAGCAACAGATTGCTCCGCAACGCTACGAAAGCTATGTGCGCCAGCGCACGCACACCGAACGGTAAAGCCCCAGCTCAAAATGAAGACCGCAGACGATGGACGAGAGACCGTGGACAAGAGACAAACACCTTTCGCAGGTGTCTGTCTCTTCAGGCTACCCACTCCCCACTAACCTCACATATGTAGACTTTCTTGTAAACTGCTTTGCAGAGCGGTAAAGTATCGATCGTAGCAGCGGCTTGGAGCCGCAGTATCTTCACTCTTGTGACACATCCACCGTGCAGCAGCCAGGCGGATTTTGCCACGAAAGAGACGGACGTATGGGCAGATCCAGCGGTTAAAAGACTCTGTTGGTAAAGTCCCTCCAAGCTCTGGAAACGCAGGCGTCTTGCTTGC
>CAYFVX010000074.1:0-10139 GCA_964346425.1 uncultured Chloroflexaceae bacterium
GCTGCGACGATTCCCAACGGGGTTCTTTTCCTCGAAAAAGTCTCCACATGTGAGATTGGGAGGGTACGGCGAGACAATTTTGTAAACTGCGTTTGTTGCTTGGAGAGAAAAGGGGACTGGGAAAGTATTTTCCTGGAAAGTGTTGGGTTTCCGGGTGCTTTTGCGGCGAAGCCGCAAAAGCACCCGGAAACCCAACCAAACTCTGCGGGGAAGCCGCAAAAAATCCGCCCTATCCAGATGGGCAAATGGGAAAGTGTTCAGGGATAAGGAATGTCTAGCTGTCTTGTAAGCCAACCACTTTAATACTCGAAACTCGGTGTATAGGTTTGACCGATTTTTCCGTTGTGACCAACTCTTCAGCATCAGCAATTAGTGCAGATGCAACTTCTGCACTAAGACCACCGCCACGTGGACTCTGTTGGTAAACCCCATCTCCTGTCCGGACCTTTGCGGCTTTGCGCCTTTGCGCGAGGCCCTGCCCGGACATTACCAACAGAGTCCACGAGATGCCAGGATAAGAACCCCGGAATCAAGATAGGTTCGTATCATTCAAAGTCCGTTTCTATTCCACAGCGACGGCTTGCTATTTCTTGTTCAAGCTCATCCCAGTCAAGCAGAGGTTCTCCTGAGTCGATAATTTCGGCACGTATCGCCCGAAGCTTTTGCCCGAGTTGAGAGCTTCTGGGTGTTGTTTCATAGGATTCCCCATACTCGCGTAATGTCTGGATTTCGCTCTGTGCTTCTTCCATTATTTGTGGCTCAGGCCATAGTTGTATGTCCTGCTCAATCAGGGCATCACGCATCTGCTCCCAACTCAGCCCGGCAAGGCTGGCGGCTTTTGCCATCGAGATATCTCCTGTCTGATACCGATGGATAGCCAATTGGATACGTAAGGCAGGATGGGTATGTAACAGGACGTGGAGTGCTTCCTGCACCACTTCCTGTTCGTTCATGTATAGTCGCGCTTCAACAAGATCTCGTGGCGTGATCATTCGGTGTACCTTTTCTTGCTTACCTGTGTCTTTCAGGTCCATTTTTCTTACAAGGTATTGTACCACCTGTCAGCAAATGCCAGTGAAAGTTTATACCTTTTACCGTGTAAGATATAGCTTTTGTATTCTACAATACCTTGTGCCTTTTGTCAACAGATGCCATTTACAGCCCCGCATACCAGGTTCGGATGGATAGTTTCTTTTCACCACGAAACACGGAGGCACAGAGAGAACAAAAATACCCCATCTCTCTGCCCGAATCTTGGCGTTCTTTGCGTCTTGGCGGTTCTATACCTATTCACCCGAACATAGTATCATACCTCATACCGCGCAAAAATGCGGCGGTAGGCGTCGCTCTGCTCCATCAAATCCTCGTGCGTTCCCTGTGCCACGAGCTTGCCACGTCGCAACACCAGAATACGGTCTGCCCAGCGAATTTGTGAAATACGATGCGTAATCAAAAACGTTGTTCGTCCCTTGAGAATACGCCGCATTGCCTGCTGTATCTGGTCTTCCGTCGCACTATCAATTGCACTGGTCGAATCATCGAGAATAAGAATACGCGGATTGGTCAGAAAAGCACGCGCAATCGCAATACGCTGCCGTTGCCCGCCAGAAAGCGTCACACCACGTTCCCCCACCATCGTATCGTACCCATCGGGAAACTGCATAATAAAATCGTGCGCCTGCGCATCTCGTGCAGACTGCTCAATCTGCTCCTGGCTGACCCCTTCTGGCGCACCAAACGCAATATTCTCGCCAATCGTGCGCGAAAACAGAAAAATATCCTGCTCAATCGTCGAAATCTGCGACCGCAACGACTCGATACTCCACTCCCGCACATCCTTACCATCCACCAGCACACACCCGTCGCTCACATCATAAATACGATTGATCAGCCGGGTAAGCGTTGTTTTTCCAGAACCCGTCTGCCCCACAATCGCCACCGTCTCGCCGGGCCTGGCGTGAAAATGGAGATCCTTCAAGATAGGCACTCCATCATAACCAAACGTCACATGCTGAAACGCAACCTCACCATGCACCGCCTGCGTGACCCCGCTGACATTCTCATCGAGCTCACTCTCCGTCTTGATGAGCGACAAAATACGCTCCGCTCCGGCCAACCCCAATTGCACCAGCGAAAAACTAAACAGCGAAATAAACGTGGGGAAGCGCAGCAACCCCATTAACCCCATAAACGCAACCACTTGCCCGACCGTCAGCACATCGGCCATAAAGAGCCACATCGCATGCCCAAACGCCACCCCATAGGTTATCCCATACAGCAACAATGGCAAATACCGCGCTTTGATGTTTCCTTCCTGCACAAACAGGTCACGATATTTGCGGGCATTCTGCTCAAAAAGCGTGCGCTCGCGTGGTTCCTGCGCATATGCTTTGACCACCTCAATCCCTGAAACCGCCTCCGCCAGCCGCGCATTTATCGCCCCGAACTGCCGGCGCAAAGCAACGGTCACCGGCGTCAACTGACGGTTGTACCTGCGCACTGCAAACCCGAAAGCCACAAGAAAAAGCAACGGAGCGAGCAGCAACTGCACATTGATAAAAGCAATCGTCGTAACCGGCACCACAATGCCCACCAGGGCTTCAAAAATAAGCATGGCTCCTGGATTGATCATCCGATTAAGCTGCTGCACATCGTTCGTGGCACGTGCCATAATATCACCGACCCGCTGGCGGTTGTGAAATGTCTGACTCTTGCCTATCAAACTCACATACAATTCTTCACGGGCATCCCGCTCCATCCGTTGCGCCAGTGTTTCCGCCGAAAAAGAACTGCCAAGACTAAAAATGCCCTGCAGCAGATGAACGCCAAAAATGAAAAGGGCTATGCGGGTTACCCGATCAAGCGAGGCATCTGGAGAGACTACCACATCAAACGCCTGACCGGTCAACATCGCAGAAGCACTAAAAAGTCCCTCAGAAACAATAGCTCCCAGCAGAGCCAGCACCGGCAGTACCGGATAACGCCAGATATGTGAAACGATCCAGCGGAGCGGCGAAAAAAGATTATACGGATAGGCACTGGCGAGAGTAAATTCGCGACGATTCACGGAAATTGTCCTTATGTTCTGTGTTTAGTATTCCTGCTGCGGATGCTTGCGGCAACCTGTAGCGTTGTGGGAGACGCCAATCTCCTTTTTTTGCGCTGGTGTGCAGCACTGGACATGGTTGTGCGGGGCGCTTGTTTGCGACCAGGCCGCAAACAAAACACCCCGCATAAAAGCAAAGCTTCCTTATATGAGACTATCGCCTGGTTTCCAGTTTGCTGCGCACATGCCGCCAGACTGCAATGCCTGCAACACACGCAACGTCTCATCTACACTCCGACCAATATTCTCATTGTGGACGACCATATACTGCAAAATGCCTTCCGGGTCAATAATAAACAACCCACGCAAAGCATACCCTTCCTCCTCCACCAGCACCCCATAACTACGGGCAACATCTTTGGTCATATCGGCAGCCAGCGGAAAACTCAGCCCCTCGATACCACCGCGGTTGCGCGGAGTTTGTATCCATGCCTTGTGTGAGAAGACCGAGTCGGTTGAAACCCCAAGAACATCTGCCCCCATCGCCACAAATTCCTCATAGCGATCCGACAACGACAAAATCTCCGTAGGGCAGACAAACGTAAAATCGAGCGGATAGAAAAACAACACTAGCCACTTCCCTCGATAATCTTCCAACGTCGCAACCGTATCCAACTTCTCCATATCCGCAGTTGTTGCCATACGAAAATCAGGGGCCGGCTGCCCAACCATAGCTATAGGATATGCTTGCTCTTCAATAAACGTCACAGTTTTTCTCCTCCTGCTTTTTTGCGAGTATTCAATCGTTTTGGAACATATTCGTCTTCCTGAAATATGTCCGTCTTCTTCTGTTTATTTCCTGCGTATCTACCTTGCCTGCTCTCTCAAAAGTATAGCTGAGAGAATGCTGAAACGCAAGCATCTTTCTTTTGGATGGTACAATACACTCTTGAGAACATACAGGCAACGCATCATCTTATCATACTGAGTATAACGCAAGGAGGTACAAACCATATGAACCAGCAACAGAACGAACAACAACTGGAACTGCGAACCCGCCCGGTGGGAGCCTGGTCAATGAACACCTATGTTCTTGTCTGTCCGCAGACACGCCAGAGCGTCCTGATAGACCCCGGTGCTGAACCAGAAACTTTGCAAAATCTATTGCAAGACACAACGCCCATCGCCATCCTGCTCACCCATACTCACGCCGACCATATTGGTGCGCTGGACGAAATGCGCAATCGCCTCAAGGTGCCCTTGATGGCGCACGCCGGTCCCCATCAACCAGGAGTAACCATTCAGGCAGATCGCTGGCTCAAGCAAGAAGATACCATACCGGTAGGGAATCATGGGCTCAAAGTTCACCATACCCCCGGCCATTCGGAAGACATGCTTTGTTATTCGCTAGAAAACAACCCGCGTATCATCGTAGGCGATACCATTTTTGAGGGCGGGCCTGGGAAAACCTGGTCAGCCGAATGCTTTCTTGTCACCCTCTACACGCTCCGCACCGTTGTACTGGCCTGGCCCGATGACACCATCTGCTATCCCGGCCATGGCCCATCTTTCCGGCTGGGCGATAAACGTGCAAAAATTGAAGCATTTCTTGACAAAGATCACGACAACTTCTATGGGGATGCAAGTTGGGATATGTGAGCACCTTACTCAATGCATGAGCCATCCGGCGGAGTGGTGGGATCATGCAGAAAATCCTGTATCAAACGCTGTGGACAAAAACCACGGCTAATCACCGCATGGCCGGTCCCTGGAAACTCATACACATAACTTGTGCTGAGCTTGCTGGCTGCCAGATACCCCCATGCGGGAGGCGTGATAGGATCATACTCGCCAGCCAGAATGAGTGCTGGAATATCGCTGGACACCGGCTGATTTTCAATCGGGTCTGGTTCAGTGACCCCCCAGGCATCACAAAGTGCGAAAATCTCCCTGGTATTCTCTGGTATACCGGCAAAAAAAGCCTGCAACTGTGGATACGCCTCGATTGCTGACACCACCTCTTCAGGTGAGGTAAACACAATCTCCTCACTGCACTGCACCGAGAAATACATTCCGTGACTGAAGCGACCACTTCCACGTGCCAGCCTGCGCTGCTGCATACGCGTCAACAACGAGTAATCGCCATCACGTGTCGCATAAATCAATTGTGGCAGCGAAGGGATAGACCCGCTGTCATACAGCAAGCGAAACATCAGGCTCAAAAGCTCAACCCCATCTACCCGGACCTTGACTACTTCACCAGTCACGGGGTGGACCGGGTAGACAACCACCGGCTCCGCATTCAGTTGCTCCATCAGGGTAGAAAATACCTGCTTGAGGTCTGGATATGCCTGATTGCACTCTGCGTTGCTTGCACAATTATCAAAGAGCGTATTGAGCGAACGATGCAGATTTGCAGGCATCTCTGTAAACAGATTGACCTGGGGTGGATAAGTCGAATCCAGAATAACGCTACGAATACCCTCAGGGTAGTCCCGCAACGCAGTCAGGGCCAGCCGTGTGCCATAGGAAATACCAAACAGGTTCCACTGCTGATACCCCAGAGCCAGACGCAGATCTTCCAGATCGGCCGCACTGTCCGCACTCGTATAGCCTGCTAGATTGATGCCCGCGCTTGCCAGGCGGTCACGACAATGGAGGGCTGTTGTTACCTCCGCCTCAACTTTCTCGGCACGGCTAATCTCTTGCCCAAGTAACTCTTGGGCAAGCTGGCTACTTTCAGGACAGTCCAATGCGGGCTGGGAGAAGCCTGTGCCACGCTGGTCAATTAGCACAAAATCCCGATTGGACAGAAAAGCTGCCCAGGCACGGGCAAACAGCATCGTAGACTCCAGGGCTGCCCCGCCGGGGCCACCTGCCAGATACACCAGCGGGTCGGGCAAAGGATTGGGGCTAAGCGTATGCACAATCGCAACTGCAAGCTGAATATCGCGGCTGTTCGGGTCAGATCGGTCTTCAGGCACCGACAGAAAACCACATTCAACCACCATATCAGCAGGCACACTGAATGGGCATGCAAACGGTCGGTAGGCAGCCCATTCCTTCACTGACGAACCGCGCACCATACTTCCCAGCAGACCAAGCTGGACATGAGAGGGCGGCTCAAGCTCTGGATGAAGCTCAAACCGTGCTCGCTCAAACCACTGCACCCGATAGGGCTTGCCATTCTCAAGCACCTCAACCCGCTCATCGCTCAGCGGTAAACCAGAAAGAGCCAGACTTTCCGCTGTGCTGAAGCCCGGCTGCCCATCGATCTCCAGCCCATGCGAACGCCACGCTGCCAGAATATCTCCGCAGACCGTATGCCCGGTTTCAGCAAAAAAATGGCAATTGGCATCTGTTGCTGGCTCTGTTTCTGGCTCTGGCTCTGAAGAAGTCTGCACAGGCTTTACGGAGGATGAATTCAGCAATGTCTGACCAATGCGTCCCAGCAACACATCATACGGTGGCTCATTCTCTGGATGCAATTCAAGCCGATTGCGCTCAAACCACTGCACCTGCACCGCCTGCCCCTCAATTATCTCCTCTTGCTGTGGCGTAATCGGCAAACCAAAAACGGGCAATCCCCCGTTCTGCTCCCAGAACTCGCGGATACGTCCCTTGATACACAGGCCGGTCTCGGCAAAGCAGCGGCGCATCGTTTGTGCCTGCACCCGTTCTGGTGGGCGGGTGAGCAACGGCAACAAGAGCAGCAACACCAGCACAAACACCAGACGCCGGGCTATGCATGAGTGGCAGGCTCTGCAATATGGAGATGAATACTGATAATCTTTTCTCAATGGTACACCAGGAGATACATTTGTGTTCTTCGTGTTCTTCGTGGTTTCTGCTCAATTATCCCAGGTTAGATTTACACTCGCTCCAAAACAGCCAGCATCTCCACATGCGGAGTCTGCGGAAACATATCATACCCTTGCAAATGCACCAGTCGGTAGGCGTCTGCAAGCTGGCGAATATCTGCAAACTGTGTCAGCGCATTGCACGACACATACACCACCCGTGCGGGTGCCAGCCGCAGCAACTCCGCACACACCGCCTCACCCAGCCCGGTGCGTGGCGGGTCTACCACCACGCAGTCAAAACAGCCACGCGATTGCGAACGCAAGAAATCTGCAACATCCTCCGCAACCACTGCCACATTGTTTGCCTGGTTTTCTGCAACATTCAAACGGGCCAGCTCGGCACTCTCTTGATGCGACTCCACTATGACCACATGCCCAACGAGATCGGCCAGATGGAGCGCAATAAGCCCGACCCCGCCATAGAGATCCGCTACCTGCATACCCGTGTCGGAATCTGCGTTCAGACTATCCCCTGCTCTCGCCGTCACCGCTTCTTCAACTGCAGCCAGCAATGCGGGGAGCAAATGAACATTATTTTGAAAAAACGTGTTGGGACCAATCCGCACCTGGACAGACCCCACCTGCATAGGCAACGTCTCCGCACCCCAATAGCGAAACACCGGCGCGAAGGACAAATCAGTGAGGGTATCATTCACCAGCCAGTGAAATCCCTCCACCCCCGGTTGTTGCAGGGCAAGCGTTGCCAGTTCCTCCATCGCCTCCGCATATGGCCCCTCGGCAGTCACCGCCGCAATCAGCAACGTATCTTGTGGACTGCGGCGCACGACTAGATAGCGCAGGAAGCCCTCATGCGTCCGCAGGTTATAGTCTGGCATACCGAGCGCACAGGCACGTTGCCAGAGCAGCAGCACACATGCAAATGCGGCTGGCGGAATCAAATGGCAGGTTTCCAGCTCAACGATAAAATTCCAGCGGCCTGGCATACGCAACCCAAACCGCCCTTTCGTTGCGACATAATCCATGCGGGTGCGATACTGGTACGCATCTGGCGAAGGAACGACCGTGAGCTCCTGAACCAGTGCATCGTCTGCCAACCACTCTGCCTCCTGCCATACCTGATGGAGTACTGTCCCCTTTGCTGCAACCTGATCCTGATAGGCACGTTCCTGGAAGGTACACCCACCACACATCGTCGCGTGGGGGCAGAGCGGCTCAACCTCTGCCCCCGGCTGGGCTGCTTGCACAATCAATTTCCGAAACTCTTTACTCCGAATGATTTCCCCCGTTCCTACTCCGGCATCCGCTCATCCAACACGCGGCGGACACTATCTATATCGGCATCTACCTCCACCGGCGGATTGGCATATCTGCTGACCACCTCGCGCAGCCGGTTCTCGTGATATTCCACCTTGAAATCGCTAAACTTCAGCCCATGTGCGGTCGAAATAATCGTCACACGTTCAGACTTCTTAATAACCCCGCGGTCTATCAGCTTGATAGCAGCCGCCAGCGCAACCCCCGTATGGGGACACACATACAGCCCGGTGCGGTCTGCCCGTGCCGAAGCATCCGCCATTTCCTGCTCGCTTGCCTGTTCCACAATACCATCGAACCGTTTGAGCACCCGAACGGCACGATCAATACTGACCGGCGCACCAATTTGAATAGCGGTTGCTGCTGTTGGCTGTGCCGTAATTGGCTCATAATGCTCAAACCCATTGACATAAGCACGATACAGCGGGTTGGCGTTCTCGGCCTGCGCACACACAATGCGTGGTAGCCGGTCTATCAACCCCAGCTCGTACATCATCAACAAGCCCTTGCCAAGTGCGGCCGTATTGCCGAGATTGCCACCCGGAATAACCAGCCAATCGGGTACCTGCCATTCATACTGCTGCACAATCTCAATACTCACCGTTTTCTGGCCCTCAATCCGCAACGAATTCAGCGAATTTGCCAGATAGATCGACTCATTGGCCGTAATCTCGCGCACAAGGCGCATACACCCATCAAAATCAGTATTCAACGCAAGCACCAGCGCACCGTGGGCAATAGGTTGCACCAGTTGTGCAGTACTCACCTTGCCTTTGGGCAAAAAAACCACCGTTGGGATACCAGCCGCTGCGCCATAACAGGCCAGTGCTGCCGAAGTATCTCCCGTACTGGCACATGCCACTGCGCGAATGGGCTTGCCTTCTGCAATCATCTGCTTCACCACGCTGACCAGCACGGTCATACCCAGGTCTTTAAAGCTACCCGTATGACTGTTGCCGCAGAGCTTTATCCAGAAATCCTCGACACCAAGTTCCTGACCCAATCGTTCCGCCCAGAAAAGATTGGTGCCACCTTCAAACATACTCACAACGTTGGTATCATCAACAATGGGGCATACCCACTCCTTTTTGCCCCAGACGCCACTTCCATACGGCCAGGAAGTACGCATCCAGCGACTATCGAACAACGCTTTCCATTCAGTCGGTGTGTGCTGGCGCAACGCATCCATATTGTGCTCCACGTCCAGTAACGCACCAGATTTGCTATAATAAACAACATCCGTAAGCGGATAGCGCTCTTCCGGATCATCTTGCGCGACAAACCAGGCATCATACGTCATAATTCTATCACCTTGCTAAAAAAGAATCAGGGAATTTGAACCAGTGCAGGTGAGCAACACCTGCGATGAAAGGGGGAACCAGAGAACCTATGCCGAACAAATGGACAACACTCGTATCCCGGCTGGCCGGTCTGCGAGTCCTTGTAGTGGGCGACATTTCGCTCGATGAATATGTATATGGAAAAGCAACCCGGCTTTCGCGGGAAGCCCCGGTACCGGTGCTGGAACTCGTCCAGCGAGAATATATCCTGGGAGCAGCCGCCAATCCTTCGCGCAATATTGTGGCGATGGGGAGCCATGCGCTCCAGGTAGGCATCATTGGCAATGACGCGGCTGGTCTGCACCTTCGTGCAGCATTCCAACGAGATGGCATCTCAACTGACGGATTGTTTACCATTGAAGGTCGTCCAACCACCACCAAAACACGCATCATGGCCCACCAGGCCCCCCGTCTGCCGCAGCAAGTTGCCCGAATTGACCACATCGATCGGACTCCTCTAACTCCTACCGAAGAACAGCACATTCTCAACATTATTCGCGAGCACATCCCCCATGTAGATGCGGTGTTGTGCTCAGACTATCAGCTTGGTTTGCTCACCCCAACAGTTGTCAATACTCTGCGCCTCCTCTGCCAGAAACATCATGTTACCATGGC
>CAYFVX010000075.1:0-10122 GCA_964346425.1 uncultured Chloroflexaceae bacterium
CTGTTGAGGGGGTGAACCTCAAAGGAGGACCGTAGATGATGGGCCGTAGACTGCAATACCTTTCAATGAAGCCTTGCTTGCCACAAGGGGTGTGGGGACTTTTGTCTCCTGAAAGCATGGTGTCTCTGTTGTTTTTTATTGACTTCGTCGGCAAAAAACAACAGAGAAACAGATATGAGGCCAAGCCGCAGGCGCATTTTGTGGCTTGCAGCCGCACTTCCATCACCGTATTTGAAAGGTATTGCCGTAGACTGTGGAAAAGCATCTGGCACTTGTTGTAGTCATTGATACTTCTGGAAAGGGCAATGTGATACATCCATAGATGGACTTTTGCTGCAAGCGGGTTCATTCTGCTTCCTGTGACCGGAGCACGCCCAGGAGTGCTTGCATCATGCTTGTGCGATATTCTATGGCGGTGGCGACGTTTTTCTGGTGGATATCGTACAGGGATGAGTCTACTTCAAAGGTGCCTTCTTTTGTTTGTTGCATCGGGACGACGGTTCCGCTATCACCATCCAGCGAGATGTGGGTGCGTGCTACCGGTCTGGATTGCGCAAAATCGGTGGCTTCCTGGGGGCCAACCTGCACATAGCGCGTTTCAACGGTGAGATCGGCGATATCTTCAACGTATTTCGCAATCTTCACCGCTGCCTTTTTGATTGAGTTTTCGAGTTCAGTTGCCATGTGTGCCTTCTCCTTGTTCTTGTTTGAGTATACGATTGATTAATTTCCATGCGGCGGGAAGAGCCACGATAGCCCCGCCCGGTGTGGAGACGAGAAACAGAAGTTTTATTGTCTGCTGAAGTGTCTGGAGCAGGGTATCGCGCGAGGTGAGAGCAAGTTTCAAGGTGCGTGTATGCAGTTCCATGTGTTCTCTGGTTGTGCCTGGAGACCAGGTGGTGCGAAAATCGCCGGTCCAGCCGACCAGTGTCTGGGCCAGTATGTGTTTGTCGGTGTCGGTTTCGATGCGGATGTAGGAGGCAACAGACTGGCGCAACTGGTCGGCAAGGGCCTGGACCTGTTGCAGGTCTTCCCAGCCTTGCATCACCGTCTCGCGTATGCCAAAGCTGAGGGTTTCTTCGCCTGCACCTTCGACCTGGCGCAGGACATCCAGCAATGCCTGTTCATCCGGGTCGAGCGCAGGAGGGGCGAATGAGATGCCCTGGGCCTGTGATCGGGCGTAGTGGGTGATGGTCTCAATGCGCTGACGAGCGGCTGGCAATGCCCCACGGGATGTTTCGATCAGTTGTTGACCGCTGGAAAGTTGGTGGTGGGCCTGGGCACTATCTGGTGGCAAGATTGCCCGCCAGACGGGTATTTCCTCGTCTGCTGGTTTACCGTTCATAATGATCGTACTGAAGGAGACCCCCGCCGCTGATGGTGGCGCGGGGGCTGTTTTCCAGAGGCCGAATATGTCTGGGGTGACGGTATTCAGTTTGCTGTCAGCGATTTCAAAGATTGCCATCGGGTTTGCCATGCTTCTATTTGTTGATGTTGCCCAGACCGGGAATGGCCGACATAATTAACCGCAACATTTCAACGCGGTGGTTGCGAGCCTGCTCGACCATGTTGGTATGGATTTGCCACAGTTCATGGTCTATTTCGCCTTCGGCGGTGACCGGGACGATAGTGGTGATGTCGCCATCCAGCCGGATTTCCGTCAATGCCCGCAGTTTTGCATCTCTGAGCGAGAGTTTTTCTGAGGGGCTGGTATAGGTTGTGACTTCCACATTGGCGGCGTCGCTGAAGGCGTTGCTAAGCTGGTCGGCAAATGTTTGCACCGCTTTGCTCAGGCTTTCTTTCACCTGGTCGAATGCGGAGGGGCCTTCGTTCTCAGAGCTATTAAACAGGCCAAAAGTGGCTGGTTCGTCATCTTCCAACCAGGAGACTCCCCGTTTGGCGGATGATGTCACGGCTCCATTTGTATGCTCGGCAGAGTATGGTTGGGTTTGTTTGCGGGGAGTAATGGTGACGGGTTCTATTTCTGGTCGTTCGCCGGTTGCGTTGTCATTGCCCAGGCTCAGTCGCACGGCCGGGTCGCCGATGATAGCGTAGCCCCGTGCATCGTTGTTGGCGGTCCACATGCCGGCCACTTTCTGGGCTGAGTGGGTTTCGCCATAGTCCAGTCCTTCGAGGATCATGGTCAATTCGGTTGCAAGCTCTGCATAGCGTTCGTTGAGATATTCGACTGCCAGTCCAACCGGTTGTCCGGTCATGATACGTTTGAGTGTGCTTTCGAAGACTGTCAGTTGTTCCCCTGTCCGATCCCACATAAAGGAGTAGCCCCATGCTCGCTCAATATGACCGATGGCTGCCAGTGCGCCCCCTTTGGGTAAGGAGAGCATTCGCTGCGGCAGGCCAGCGACGAAGGGATAGGGAGCTATTGCGGAACGGTTTTTGAATGCCTGGCGGTAGAATTCATCCATGAGTGGGGTGCCGCCGCCATAGCAGGCGAAGAAGAAGGCGATAGAGCCAAGCAGGTTGGCATCTTTGCTGAGGTCATCTGCAGAGAAGTAGAGGTTTTCTGTGATGGGTTTGCGGCCCCATTGTCGTGGACCGGTCCAGTCCTGGCAGAGGAGTGCGCCCTGGTGTCGTATCTGCAGCTCGTGGTCTTTGGGAAAATCCATGCCATGGCTGGCCGTGTATAACAAGGAGGGGGGCGTTTTGCTGTTGAGCAGGCTATGCAAGGCGTCTTTGGTGGCCTGTTCTGCCAGCAACTGGTCTATGGTCCAGTTTTGTTCAGACTCGCCCATGGTTTTGACCAGTGGGGCTATCATATGGTCTGCACTGAGTCTGGTGGCGGGGTCGTCCGGGTTGCGCACGCCGAAGAATGTGGCTTTGCGTGGCAGTGTAAAGTTGCCGGTTTCGGCTTTGACGACGCTCTTGGCGTATTGGGCGTACTCTTCTGGTGTGTCGAAGTGGATACGTCCCACCGCAAATTGCACGTCAAGCTGATATTGGAAGCGGTAGGGGATTTTTTCCGGGCTTCCGACGATCAAGAGGTAGTAGGGGACGCCTTTTGTCGGGTCAACCGGTCCGGGGCCGACGTTGTGACGGCCCAGAAAATCGAGTTTGGTTTCACCGGGGCGATATGCACCTGCGTTCAGGAATTCTTTGTAGCATTGCTCATTGTTTACTTGCTTTTTGCGGTGCTCCAGCAGGGGAGCCAGGGCTTCGATAATAGCCGGGTCTTCGCCATGGGCAAAGATAACTCCCCAACCAGAACTGGAAAGGTCGAGCGGGTCTATCCCTTCAGCAACCGCAAAAGGTCCTGTTCTTTTTTGCTCGGCTTTTTTTTCCAGCGTTTCGTAGAGGTCGGTGTCTTTGTCCAACTTTTCGCCCCGTGCAACTCGGGCTATTTCCTCGACGGTGCGCGGTTGTAAGGAGTAGGAACCGGTGACGGCGTTAATACCATTAAAAAAGAGTTCTTCACTCATAGGTTGTGCTCCTGACTTTTATGCAAAAGATCATATGGAGATGGTGCGGATATGATAGGGTTTTGTGTTTTACGGATGGTCATCGTAGCTTTCAACAAAAAACTCCAACGGAATAGCTATGCATATGCACGATGTATGGAGAAGGAATGTTTTGGTATCTCCGTGCTTGCATGGTTTGCAGCCCGGTTGAGTATGGTTGTGATGGTGGCCTGGATGTTTTGCCTATTATACCAGAATTCCTTTGTATCCACTATCCTTGCACTTTTTCCTGTTCTGTCAACTTGAATATGATGAAAAAGAGCAAGAGCTCACCTTGAAAAAAATTGCACCTCTTGGCGTTCTTGGCATTCTTGGCAGTTGAAGTGCGGAAATCTGCAAAGATAGTGGTATTTTCTCAGGCTTGCGTCAGTTGCTGTATGATGTCGTTGAGCGTTTGCACCTGTTGTTCGATACGCCGCATGCAAGATTGCAATTCTTGTCTGGTTGCAGTTTTTTCTGTGATGCGGAGGGTTTGCAGTTCTTGCTCGATGAGTGCCACCTGTTTTGCCAGCGAGCTTTGTTCGACTGGTTCGGGCGGAGTAAAGCTCGCAACACATCCTTCCATCCAGTTCGTTGTTTCATCGGGTTGGGGTGATGGTATGACTGGTGATGGTTGGTCGGGTATAGAGATCGTTGTGGCGTCTATAGCTGGACGGGAGGTCTGCCCATCTGGTTTGTCAGCGAGCGGCATGCGTACCGCCGGGTCGCCCAGGATGACATAATTACGGGCATCATGGTTGGCGGTCCAGAGCCCTGCCACTTTATACGGGTCTGCTTTGAAGCCCACTTCGATTTCATCCTGCAAGACGGTCAGATCAGATGCTATTTCGGCGTAGCGTTCATCGAAAAATTCAAAGGCCGAGCCGACCGGGTGTCCTTCCATCAGGCGCAGCATGGCACTGCGGAAAACCTCAACCTGTCGGCCAGCCTGTCCCCACATAAAGGAGTAGCCCCATGCCCGTTCGATATGGCCGGCTACGGCCAGTGCGCCTCCTCTAGGGTGGCTGAGCAGTCGTTGCGGGAGTTGGGCAATAAAGGGGTGTGCGGCAATCTGCGAACGTTCCTTGAATGCCTGACGGTGGAAATCGTCGTATTCAGGTGTGCCTGCACCGTAGCAGGCAAAGAAGAAGGCCATTGTGCCGAGCAGGTTGGCATTGGAGTCAATATGGTCACCGGCGAAGTAGAAGTCTTCCGGGATGGACTGTCTCCATTGCTGCGGGCCGGGCCAGTCCTGGCACAGGATGGCTCCCTGATGTGGTTTTTGTCTGGGGTCGTCTTTGGGGAAGCCTATGCCGTGACTGGCGACGAAGAGGAAGGCGGGGGTTTGTGTACCACCAAGCACCTGGCTTAGCTGTGCGCGGGTGGCTTCTTCTGCCAGGAAACGGTTGATACGCCAGTCAGGGTTTTTGCTGCCAATCTCGTCTGCCAGCGGTGCTACGAGGTTTTCGGCACTGAGATTGGTGGGGGGGTCGTCTGCGTTGCGCACGCCAAAGAAGGTTGCCTCGTAGGGGAGTTTGACGTTGCCGGTTTCCGCGTCAACGACGCTGCGGGCATAGTGGGCATAGTCTTCCAGGGTGTCAAAGAAGAGGCGTCCGACGGCAAACTGCACATCAAGCTGGTATTGAAAGCTGTAGGGAATAAGTTCCGGGCTTCCGACGATGAGCAGGTAGTAAGGCACGCCTTTTTCGGGGTTGACGGGGCCGGGGCCGACCTTGAAACGGGAGAGAAAATCTGATTTGCTTTCTCCTGGACGGTAGGCTTCACTGCCGATGAATTCGCGGTAAAATTTGGGGTTGCCCACTTGCTTTTTGCGGTGTTCCAGCAGTTCTGAGAGGGCTTCACGGATGGCGGTTGCCTGGGCATCGGCAAAAGCAAAGATGATGCCCCAGCCGGTCTGCTCCAGTTTTGTCTGGTCTATGCCCTGGGCCACTCCATAGTTTGGTTCTTTGCGTTCCAAACGTTCTTTTAAGTCATCAAAGTGTTTTTTGTCGAGTTTTTCACCACTGGCAACTTTTGCCAGCTCCTGGATAGTCAGTTCAGGGAGCAGGTAGCCACCGGTGGTAGCATCAATACCGTTGAAAAAGAGATGTTCGTTCATAAATACTCTTCTTTCCTCCTCATTCGCCGCATTCGCGGCGCAGTGCGGCTTCCAGTTCTTGGAGACATTCTTCCGCACGGGTGCGGATTTTTTCTTCTGCTGAGCGGATAACGCGCCAGCGAGCCAGCAGTTCGGCAACGGTGCGGGGTTGATCGGGGGATGACGATGGTTCACTGGTTGTTGTCTGCAATGCCTGTCTGACTGGTTGTGTACGTTCGGTTGGTTGTGTGGGATGCCCTTCGTGTGCTCTGCTGGTTCCCCCCTCAAATGAGGTGTCTTGTTCTTCCAATTCGGCAAAGGTGAGGGGAGTATACGCATGCTTGTGCTTTTTCTGTGGTGCTATTGGTGCGACATCTCCCGCCGGTACTGCCACCTCGCCAATGGTGGGGCGTTCAAGCGGGGTGGCATGGCTGGCGTTGATGGGCAGGCGCACGGCGGGGTCGCCGATGATGGTGTAGTTGCGGGCATCGTTGTTAGCAGTCCACAGGCTGGCGATTTCTCTTTCGTCGGGTTGTTTGGAAAATTCGATAGCTTCCAGTTCGACGTTCAAGTCGGTGGCGATTTCGGCATAGCGTTCGTTGAAATACTCCATTGCCAGGCCAATCGGGTCGCCTTTGAGCAGACGGGTGATGGTGCTGGTGAAGACTTCTAGTTCGCTGGTTGCTCGGCCCCAACTGAAAGAGTAGCCCCACGCTCGTTCGACGTGACCGATGGTTGCCAGTGCCCCCCCTTTTGCATGGCCGAGCATCCGTTGCGGCAAACCAGCCACAAACGCGTGTGGAGCAATAGCAGCCCGTTCACCGAATGCCTGACGGGAGAAGTTGTCCATTCTGGGTGTCCCCGCGCCATAGCAGGCGAAGAAGAAGGCTATCAAGCCAAGAAACCGTGCGTTTGCGCCAATGTCATCGCTGGAGAAATAGTAATCGGTTGGCAGGGGACCCTTATGTTGACGGGGGCCAGGCCAGTCCTGGCAGACGAGGGATCCCTGGTGGTGGATCTGGCGTTCGTGACCGTTGGGAAAGCCGACGCCGTGGGTGGCAGTGAAGAGGAAAGCGGGGGTTTCTTCGCCGCCGAGGAGGTGGCTCAAGTTTGCTTTCATTGCTGCCCCTTCACCCACGACACCGTGAAAGTCCCACCCGCTGATTTCTTGTGGCATGTGTTCGAGCAGGGGGGTAATCAGTTCATCGGCACTCAGTTCTGTCGCACGGTCATCGGGGTTGCGAGTTCCGAAGAATGTTGCTCGTTTTGGGAGTGCGAAGGAGCCATTTTCTGCATCTACAACACTACGGGCGTAGTGGGCATATTCTTCGAGTGTCTCGAAGAATATGCGCCCGACAGAAAATTGCACGTCCAGTTGGTATTGAAAGGTGTAGGGGATGGTTGCCGGGTCGCCGACGATGAGCAGGTAGTAGGGGACGCCGTTGGCCGGGTCTACGGGGCCGGGGCCAACGCCGTGGCGTTCGAGGAAGTCGCGTTTGCTTTCGCCCGGTCGGTAGCCATCTGCTTTGAGGAATTCGCGGTAAAATCGTTCGTCCTGGCGGGTTGCCTGGGCTTTGCGGTGGTCGAGCAGTTCTGCCAGGGCTTCGCGGATGGCGGGGTTGGCGTTGTAGGCGAAGATGATGCCCCAGCCGCATTCTTCCAGTTTTGTCGGGTCTATGTTTTCGGCGGTGCCGAGATGCTGAAGGTTTTTTTGCGTTACTCTGGTCTGAATATCTTGCAGGTGAAAATCGCTCTTTGCCAGTCGCTCGCCGCGTGCTACCTGGACAATGCGTTGTGGCTCGGTTGGTGGCAATAGAAATTGACCGTTTGCGCCGTTGATGCCGTTGAAATGCAGAAGGTTATCCGACATGGTCATGTCTCTGTTCTTTTCGTGATACCCTGGATATTATACCAGACAAAAGAGGCGCAAATGAGGAAGCAGAGAGGATAGCCCCATCATCATTCTCTTTCATCTCGCTCATTGTGTGCATCTTGCTCTTTTTGGGCTTCTTCTTCTGGATTGACGAGCATATAGCCAGTGGCATAGACGCTGACAATGTAGCGTCGGTCTAGCTTTTTGCGCAGGTTGCGGATGTGGGTGCGCAACAGGTCGTGGGCTTCTGTTTTGTTGATGGTGTAGTTGTGGGTATTGCGCACAATGTCGCTGAATGTGACGACCCGTCCAGGGGTCTGGGCAAGA
The DNA here is from genome assembly GCA_964346425.1 of uncultured Chloroflexaceae bacterium. Taxonomy (GTDB): domain Bacteria; phylum Chloroflexota; class Chloroflexia; order Chloroflexales; family Chloroflexaceae; genus JAAUSY01. The sequence continues at coordinate 7,754 of CAYFVX010000075.1, forward strand.
CTTTCCAGGATAAGGTACTCTATGGGGGTTGTATGCAGGAGTTGCTGATTGAACCAGACTTCTTTGCGGTAGGTATCCAGCGAGAGTAAACCGACCTGCATATAACGTTCGGTGTCGTCTGATGCTGATGATTGTGCTGATGATTGTGCTGGTTGTTGAGGGGAAAGTGGGCTTTCTGTCGGGTGGGTTAGCGAGGGGTGTTGGTTTTCTGCTGGTTTGGTGGCAAAGTCGGCCAGGGTGCGCACGATTTCGACGGCTTTATTGTTCCGACGCTTTTCGTTGCGTTGGTCCAGTGCCGTCTGGATACGGTCAAGGAGTTTTTCTTTTGGACTTGGTTTCAAGAGATAATCGAATGCGCCAAGCCGAACTGCTTCAATAGCGGTTTCGAGCGATCCGTGCCCGGTCAGGAGTATGACTTCTGGGGCATCCGGTTGCTCTCGTGCTACATGCATAACTTCTATGCCGTCAATTTCGCCCATAACGATGTCCGTCAGGACAATGTCGTAGATTGGATGATTGGCCTGCCTATGGGTAAGCAAGTTGACCGCTTCCTGTCCATTGGCAGCTTCGGCGACTTCGTAGCCTGCTTTGCGCAGCGTGCGAGCAATCATGTCGCGCAAATCGTTGTCGTCTTCAGCGAGAAGAATATGCCCATTCATACTATTTTCCCTTTGTAGCTCAACAGAAAGACGTATTCACCATGCATGGAGTTCCATAACCTGTTGGTACTGGTGGTGGGTGCGTGAGAGCAGGTCATGGGTGTTGAATGAAGGATATGGTTGTCGATATGGTTGTCTGGCGCGTATTTTTGGTTGCGGTGTTGCATCAGTACGCATTTTCTATTTCTGGGAAGCACTGTGAAGGATTTTTTCCTGGTGGCTTCCTCCATGAGAGTAGCTTCTACTATACCACATTCTTGTTCGGTTTGTTTTGTGTGAAACATTTGGGCTAATTCTGGCGTCTTATATGCAGGTTCCTATCAAGCCGCGTTTTGCTTGACCCCCATGATGGGGTTCTCCTGATGGATGACTCCGCCCTCTCCCCTATTTTTGAGAAAGGAGGTGCGGATATGGCAGTTGTCCGCGATAAGCTGACCGACAAGCGTGGGGATCGTGTTCACTGGACGCAATCGTTGCGAGTGGCGAATGGCTGGATCAGTTGGCTGTTGATAGCGGGCGTGTATGTGCTGGCTGCTCTGGCGGTGTATGTGCTGGTCGGGCATGCGCTGAGTTGGGGCAAACGGAAAGTGGATGATGTTCGCTATGGTTATCCGCGGATGGTGCATCTCAGTGGTGTTGTGGGGCATGGCGATAGCCCGGAGTCGCCGACCCACTTCATTGCGCTCAATCTGGAGCATCAGGTGAGTGTGCTTCAGTTGTCTGGGGGCGAGACCAGTGAGGTGCGGGTTTTGCGAGGACCGTATCTTTTTGGTGAAGCGGGACAATATGAAGTTCCGTCACTGGCTCTGCGTGATGTTGATGGCGATGGTTTGTCGGATTTGCTGTTGACGGTGCGTGGGGAGGTTGTGGTCTTTTTGAATAAAGATGGAGATTTTCGGTTGATAACGGCGGAGGAGCGGGTCGTACTCAAGGAGCAAGGGTATGGACGATAATATTGGGGACCAGGATGATCCAATGAGGAAACGGAAGCAGCACAAGGAAGTGCTGCTTTTTTCTTTCTTTTTCGTGCAAATGCGTCATAAGCCTTCGGCTGCTGCCTGGCAGAGCAGGGCAGATGGAGCCATTGCAATGATACCTGCCCGATGGTCAGGGGTGTCAGGTTGAGCAAGGTGCGGAAAGGTTGGTGGTATTGCGTTCTGGTTGGGGATGATACCAGATACGTTTGAAGAGTGAGAGAAACCGCCAGGACGCCAAGAACGCCAAGATTTGGGCAGAGAGAAGAGGAAACCCTGTTCTCTCTGTGCCTCCGTGTCTCCGTGGTGAAAAGAAACTCTTCATCCGAACCTGGGATGAATGGGACATGGCGGATAGTTCCTATGTTGCTCCGCGGAGACGGCACAGTTCGGCTTCGAGGTCACGGATACGATTTTCCGCTTGCTCAGCGCGGTGTTTTTCTTGCTCCGCCCGTTCTTCTGCCTGTTTGCGGGCTTTGATGACGCCGTTGTAGTCTTCAAATATGTTCCCGTTTTCGTCAAACCAGGCGATGTCGATTCCATATGGTCCCAGTGCCATCCTGACTGCATCAATCCATACGTGACCATGTGCGTCCGGTGTTATACGTCCATAGGTTTTGTCTGGTTGCAGGCGATAGTCGGCAATGGGGGGGAATTGGCCTTTTTTGCTGCGAGCTTCGTCTGTAGAGTCACCACACATATTGACAGAAATGGACAAAGAGCATGGTAGAGGGAA
>CAYFVX010000076.1:0-10115 GCA_964346425.1 uncultured Chloroflexaceae bacterium
GTCGAAAAACGCAAACACCCCACCAGAATGGGTTGGCACGCTCTTGCGTGCATGTTTTGCCGTGCGCAAGCAAAGCCCACCGCAGGTGACACCTGTTGAGCATATCTACCTTCGCCACGGTGTCTTGCAGATAGTATAACAAATCTGGCAGGATTGTGTCATTATTTCAAACGCTCCCCACCATCCACCGGCAGCACGACCCCCGTAACATATGGTGCAGAGGCAAGGTAGACGACAGCCTGCGCCACATCTTCCGCGCTCCCCACCCGCTGCAGCAAGGTAGCCTGCGCTGCAGTTTTACGCTGTTTCTCATTCCAATCTTCTGGGAGCAACACCGGTCCGGGGGAAATGCCATTGACCCGGACATGCGGAGCAAGCTCAGAAGCCAGGTTGTGGGTGACCATTGCCAGGGCTGCCTTGCTTGCCAGATAGGGCGTATAATGCTTCACCGACGATTCGATGCAGGTATCTACAATATTCACGATGCTGCCCTGCGTGGCACGTAAATGGGGCGCAGCTTGCTGCGCCAGGAAAAAGGGAGCGCGAACATTGAGATGGAAGAAGGCATCCCAATCTGCTTCTGTCGTATTGCCAAGTGGGGTGGGGTACCAGATAGCTGCGCTGCATACCAGCACATCGAGCTGGTTGAAATGGGCAATCGTCTCATCTATCAATCGCTCCGCTTCGGACGTCGCGGTAAGATTGGCCAGTAGTGCAATGGCTTCAACCTGCAATGCCTGGATTTCTGCCAGGGTTGTCTGTGCTTGCTCTGCCGAGCTATGGTAATGGATGGCGATGGAGGCACCAGCCTCAGCGAGTGCCAGGGCAATGGCACGGCCAACACGGTGGGCACCGCCAGTTACCAGAGCAACCCGCCGGTGCAAATTCATAGTGTTTCTCCCTTCATAGCTTGCCGTTCTTTCACCTTTTTGCTATCATACCACTATCGTACAAATGCTAGTATCTTCTACGCTCTCCATGGACGAGAAGCCAGGGAACTCAGCAAGCATTATAGGGTAAAATGGGAAATATGTACTTATGACCTGTCTCGTGCCTCCCATGCAACAGATCCCAGCATCTTCCAGCAGCTATGCATGCGCCATCACCAGCACCTATGCATAATGACGCCAACTGGCTTCATCGTCTGATGATAGATGCGTTGCGTACCTATGCGGCAAAAACCCCTGCTGACTATCTTCGCAACAAATACGCCGGCCAGTCCAGCGAGACTATCGCCCAGACGTACATTCGCCAGCAGGCTCGCACGGCTGCGCTGGCTGGCGCAGCCGCAACGATCATCGTCTCCATAACGACTATCCTCGCCGGCTTTGAAATCCTCAGTGCCGTGGGTATTCCGGCACTGGCACTAACGCTACCGGTGGGCATCATCGCTTTTGGTCTGGAGCTCTGGTATACCTTGCGGCTGCAACTCAAAACCGCCTATGACCTTTGCAATTTGCATGGGGTCACGGTACACCCGGACAACCCGGACGATATTCAAGAAATATTTGCTATCGGCATGGGCATCCGCGTGGGGACATTTGGCGGCAATGTGTTGCAGCATGTTGCGCCCACCCTGGCAAAGCAACAGGCACGCACCCTGCTGGAAGCCAGTCTAATAGGTCGCCCGATGCAACAATGGATGATGCGCAATGTCTCGCGGCAACTGGCACGCCGCTATCTTGCCGAGGGGTTGTTGCTCAAAGCTATTGTTCCTGGCCTGAGCATTTTGCTAGGGGCAGGCTGGAATTATTTTTCTACGATTGGCATCGGGCGAGCCGTCGAGCAGCGTACCCGTTTGCGTCGGTTGATTGCCGAACATGTTGACCAGCTACCACTTTCACCCAGCGTTGCTCCCGAACTGGTGCTGGCAACCGCTTTTCATACCGCACTGTCCGACGGGCAGGTTGAAGAAAGTGAACGGGTGGCGTATAAACATCTGGCAGCACGTATACAGAGCCAGTATCCAGACATTGTGGTTCAGACTAGCAGCAACCTGTGGGGCAGTCGCGAGACCTGGCTCACCACCCTGGCAACGGTTGACGATTATCATGCACGGCAGACGATTGCTGCCATTGCCCAAATGATGGTCGTTGTCAATGGACATATTGGCCGTGCCGAGCGGAAACTCTTGCAGCATCTGGCGGCACTCTTTGAACAGGAATACCACGAGCAGCGTTTGCGGGCTGAAGCTGATCGCTACGCTATCAAGCCACCGGGCCACAATTGTCGAGTTGCAGCCACTGCCATTGCAGTGAGTCTGCTGCTGGTTGTTTGTTCGTGTAGTCTATTTGGCATATGGACCGCGCGGCAGATGCTGCAAAATATCCCGGTGACCTGATATCCAATACGGGTAATACCAGGTTCGGATGAATAGTTTCTTTTGACCACGGAGACACGGAGGCACAGAGAGAACAGGGTTTCCCCTTCTCTCTGCCCGAATCTTGGCGTTCTTGGCGTCCTGGCGGTTTCTCTCACTATTCAAACGTATCTGGTATAAATAGTGAAAAACGCAGAGAGGCAGAGAGGCAGAGAGGCACAGAGGCACAGAGGCAAACAGGCAAACAGGACAATCGAGCAAGACCTGCAACGAGTGCGGACATGGCAATCGTGATCTGACATTGGCAGATCGGGGCTGGACATGTCCTGCATGCAGCACCGTGCTGGATCGAGATGCGAACGCCGCACGGAACCATTCGAGATGAAGGAAGACGGCTCGTTGGTGCCGTCTAAACCAACCGTCCACGGTTGTGGCTACGTCGGGACGTGAAACACGCCTGTGGACTGCGTGTAAGACCTTCGATTGAGAAGGCGGTGCAGAATGAAGCAGGAATTTCAGAACTGGACAAAGCGTACCGTTGAGTACATTTGAACACAAAGAAAGTAGCAGCAGCTCATGACATCTGAAAAAAGCGCACAACCCGCTTCGGATCCACAGCAGAGCAGTGACATTCCCCCTCCAGCCCAACGCAAAAAGACGATTGGCAGTTGTTTGCTTCCGCCTACGCTGCTTATCGGGCTTATTTTGCTGGCTGGTGCCGCCTATTTCTTTGGCAGGCAATCGGGTATGCAAAGTGTCCCGACCCCCCAGCCCACACCGCAGACTATTGTGCAAACTCGTGGTGCCGTTGTGGAACAGGTGCAGCAGATAAGCCGCCTGGAGACAACCCAATACACCATCCGCGATGTCGTTTCGGTGGAGCGTGAGGGTACATTTATGGGGATTGGCGGAGAACGTATCCTGCTGGTGGTGCGCGGAACAGTCGTTGCGGGCATAGATTTGCGCAAGCTAACGGCTGATGATGTGACGCTCTCGGAAGATGGCAAAACGATGACACTGCATATGCCAACAGCGGAAATATTCAGCTACACCGTCAACCCCTCGCAAACCGAAGTGTATGACCATAAGACCGGCCTGTTTGGTCTGCTGCCAGAATCAGAAGATTCCATTTTGCTCGAAGCCATGCAGGTGGGGGAGCAGAAGCTCTTGCAAGCAGCCTGCGAGGATGGCATCATGCAAACGGCTACCGATAATGCCGAGCAAACGCTCGAAGAGTTATTGCACGCCCTCGACTTTGAGCAGATCACCATTGTTCCATCTTCGGTGCCAGAATGCCCTGATCTCGATCGCGTGCTGAGGACGCCAACACCCTGACGGGGAAAGGAAACACACCTATGGTGCTGGCTCCCCAGACACTTGTACAAGACCGCTATCGCATTGTTCGTTTGATAGGACAGGGCGGGATGGGAGCGGTATACAAAGCAATGGATGAACGCCTTGCCCATCCGGTTGCGCTGAAACAAACGCTGTTGCAAAACGAACAACGGAGCAGTGCGTTTGAGCGTGAAGCCAGAATACTTGCTCGCCTGCGCCACCCGGCACTGGTTCGTGTTACCGACCATTTCACCAATAGCGAGGGACAGTTTCTGGTCATGGACTACATCAACGGCGAAGACCTGGCAACCATGTTGAAGCAGCGCGGTGTACCTTTCGATTGCGCGACGGTTCTGGAGTGGGCAGACCAGTTGCTCAACGCGCTGGATTATCTGCACAACGAACAACCACCCATCATTCATCGTGACATCAAACCACAAAACCTGAAATGTTCATTGCAAGGGCAGCTTATCCTGCTTGACTTTGGACTGGCAAAAGGCTGGTCTGGTTCGGAAAAGCACATCATGACCGAAAAGAGCCTCTTTGGGTATACCCCCCAGTATGCCCCCTTCGAGCAAATTCAGGGATTGGGGACGGATGCCCGCAGCGATTTGTTTGCACTGGCTGCGACCCTCTATCACCTGCTTGGTGGCAATCCGCCGGTCAACGCCGTGCAACGCACCAATGCAGTCCTGCAGAACAAGACCGACCCGTTGCCACTGCTGCATGACATCAATCCCCTGGTACCGCTGGCAGTCAGCCAGATTATTCATCAAGCACTGCGGCTGGAGCGGCGAAATCGGCCTGCCAGTGCCGCCGTTCTGCGAGGCTTTTGTGCTCAATCCGCACTCCGCTGGCGGCTACTATGTTCGCGGTCTTATCTCCAAAGAAAAAGGAATGGACCAGCAAGCAATTGCCGACCTGGAAGCGTATCTTGAGGTGGGCGAAAATCCCGACCACCTTGCCCACGCAGAGCAGGCACTTGAAGCATTACAACGTTGAAGCACGCTTTTTTGCACAACACTACTTCAATGCTACACCGCTTCATGCTATAATCATGTCAACGGATACGAAACACCGTCGCAGATCGCGTCTGGTACGGATGTTCTGTTGAACAACAGGACATATTAGCGAAGAAAGACGATAGCTCTTATGCACCAGACAACAGGACCACAGCAACCAAAAAGTGGTTTTTGGATACTGGGCATACTAGTGTTTGTCGTAGGTACAGGGCTGCTGATATACTCTCTCTCAGGTTCCAATTCGTCAGCCCAACAGGAAACCGATTTGCTGACCAGCAACGGTCAGGAACAACTCCTGATGTTCTCAACACCAGACTCCTTGCCCTTGCCAGAAACAAGCCCGACTCCCACTCCTTCACCAACCGCCCAACCAGTCATTATCTACATTTCGGGGGCAGTGCTCAACCCGGATGTGTATGAATTGCCTGCCAATACCCGGGTGAAAGATGCAGTGCTGGCGGCTGGTGGTTTAACCGATGAGGCAGCATATGAACAGGTGAACCTGGCGGCACAGATTGAGGATGCGGAGCACATTCATATCCCCCGTGAAGGTGAAACGAATACCGCACCACTCCGCTCCTCTGAAGCAGGAATTTCGCAGGCAGGAAGCAGCAACGCTCTCAATATCAACACGGCAAGCGCAACCGAACTGCAACAACTCAAGGGAATAGGCAACGTTCTCGCGCAACGCATTCTTGACTATCGTGCTGCCAATGGGCCTTTTACCTCTCTCGAAGAGTTACAAAACGTCCGCGGTATCAGCACCGCGTTGATAGACGAGATACAGGCAGAAATCACAGTAGGTCAACGATGATACTTAAACCCAATACGCTCTTAGCAGACCAATATCTCATAGTGAAGATGATTGCCCGCGGTGGTATGGGAGCGGTGTACAAAGCAAGCGACCAGAAAAGCGGCAAAACGGTTGCTTTGAAACAATCGCTCGTCAAAGACCAGAAACTGGCGAAAGCGTTTGAGCGTGAAGCCCGTATGCTTTCCCGACTGCGCCACCCAGTATTGCCTGTCGTGAGCCAACACTTTGTCAATTCGTCCGGGCAATTTCTGGTGATGCAATTTATTCCTGGCGATGATCTGGGGACCATCCTGAGTCGGCAGTCGAAAAAATTTCTGTCAGCCAATGCGATTCCCTGGGTATTGAGCTGGGCCGATCAGTTACTTGATGCACTGGCATATCTGCATAGCCAGGAATATCCGATTATTCATCGCGACATCAAGCCGCAAAACCTCAAGATAACCGCACGGGGTGAAATCAAACTGCTCGATTTTGGCCTGGCAAAGAGTGCTATTGATCATACGTTGCGTTCGGCAGTGCAAAGCGTGCGCGGATATACACCGCAGTATGCCTCGCTGGAACAGATACAGGGCACGGGAACGGAGCCATGTAGCGATCTCTATTCGCTTGGGGCAACCCTCTATCATCTGTTGACTGGACAGTCGCCCATTGACGCATTGGAACGCATTTCTGCTCGCCTGCGAGGAGATGAAGACCCGCTCCCCCCCCCGCATGAAATCAATCCGCTGGTTCCGCACAATGTCTCGCTGGTTTTGCAGCAAGCAATGGAGCAAGAAAAAGAACATCGTTTTGCGTCAGCCACAGCTATGCGCACTGCGCTTCGTATGGCCGGGCACGGCTATATGCGGACCAGTCCGAGCAAGCGTGATGGCGGTAGCCAGGAGCAGGCAGGTAGTAGCAAACAGCCAGAAGCAAAGCATGATGGTAGTAGTGGTATGCAAACCATCATCTCGGTAGACGACGCGGCCGGCGGCGTCGCGCAAAGCCAGAGCCAGCAGCAGAGCGAACCCTCTCAGCACCAGGCAACCCCGGCGACGCAGGTAGCGGACACAACCCAGACCTACCCCACGCTGGTGGTTGCTCCCCAGGGGTATGCGCACTATAAAACTCTGGGAGAAGCACTTCTGCAAGCTGAAGCAGGTGCCCGTATTGTTGTCCATCCAGGCACCTACAAAGAAGGGGTGTTGCTTGATAAAAACATTGAAATTATCGGTGATGGGCCGCGTGAGAAAATTATTATTGAAAGCAATGGCACACACTGTGTACAGATGCAAACCGATTATGCCCTCCTGCGCGGGGTCACCATCCGCGCACGCGGTGGCGCACGCAATAATCCCTGTGTGGCAGTAGATATCCCGCGTGGCCGGCTGGTGCTCGAAGCGTGTGATATTTCTTCTGAGACCCAGACCGGTATTGCAATTCACGGTTCTAGCTCCAATCCATTGATCTGGAAGTGTCGTATCCATGATGTTGCGGGAATTGGCGTCTCTTTTTCGGAACAGGCACGGGGCATGCTTGAAGAGTGTGATATTTTTGGCAACAGCGTCGCCGGTATCGGCATTGTGCAGGCGAGTAATCCCGTTATCCGCCACTGCACCATTCATCACGGCAAACAGGATGGTATCTTCATCGGGGAACAAAGCGCAGGGATGATAGAAAATTGTGACATCTATGAGAATGAACGCGCAGGCATAGAGATCAAACAAAAAAGTGTCCCCTTTATCCGTGGGTGTACTATCCATGAACAGGTCAAAGGCTACGGTATTTACGTGTATGAGGAAGGCGAAGGGATCATCGAAGACTGTAAAATTTTTGAAAACAATGAAGGCGGAATCGGCATCACCCGAAACGGCAATCCGCTCATTCGTCGTTGTCAGATACATAATGAAAAACAGCGTGGCATTATTATCTCTGACAGTGGCCGCGGAACGATAGAAGAATGTGATATCTTCAAGAATGTCAAGATGGGAGCCGGCATTACCAAACATGCCAACCCGACGCTACGCAAATGCCAGATTCGCGAGAGTGGTCATGTTGGTTTGATGATATGGAATAATGGGGCCGGTAGGATTGAAGAGTGTACCATTGTGGACAATGCCCAGGCAGGCGTTGAAATCGGACACTATGGTAACCCGTTTATCCACCGCTGTAGCATCCAACGAAACAAGCAGGTGGGGATTGTGGCACGCAAGGATAGCACCGGCAACGTTGAAAACTGTCAACTGACCGACAATCGGCGAGGTGCCTGGGCGATGGAAGAGGGGAGTCTGGTGCTTGGCAGTGAAAATACGGAATAAACCATGATACTTTTGCCCAATACATTGCTACAAAACCGCTACCTCATCATTGATATGATTGCGCGGGGAGGGATGGGGTCGGTTTATGAGGCTATTGATCAGCGGCTTGATACCAGGGTCGCGCTGAAGCAGATATTGGTCACCGAGCCAGATTTGCGCGACTGGTTTAATCGCGAAGCCCGCCTGCTCGCAAGTTTGCAGCACCCGGCCCTGCCAGTTGTCAGTGACCATTTTGCAGAAGGGGATGAAGAATATCTGGTTATGCAATACATTCCCGGCGAAGACCTGGGAATGATGATGGAAAAAGACAATGCGACGTTTCCCCCAATGGAAGTTCTGCAATGGGCGGACCAACTGCTGGACGCGCTGGAATATTTGCATGGACAGAAGCCGACTATCCTGCATCGCGATATCAAGCCACGCAATTTGAAACTGACCCCCCGACGCGATATTATTTTGCTCGACTTTGGCCTGGCGCGTGGTTCTCAGATGCTCTATACTGCCGACGGTTCCGGACGGCACAAACGTATCCTTACCCCACAATATGCGCCACTTGAACAGATACAGGGTGGCGAAGAAGACCCGCGCAGTGACCTCTATGCGCTGGCAGCCACGTTGTATCATTTGTTGACGGGGAAACTTCCTTCAGATGCGCTTACCCGTGCCGCAGCAGTATTGAGTGGACAGGCCGACCCGCTGCGCCCTGCCAATGAGTTAAATGCGCAGATTCCGCCAGCTCTGGCGGTTATTCTGCACCAGGCCATGTCGCACAGCCTGGAGCAACGCTTTTCCACCGCCCGCGCAATGCGCACAGCTATCAGTACCGTGCAACTTTCCGGGCTTCCGCTGATTAACAATCAAGCTCCGGAAAGTAGTAGCGGGCAGACAACCGTCCCGGAGCCATCGCGAGCTACAGCAACCAGAGAAAAAAGCGAAAAGCCCGATGCTCCACTGTCTGCCGATACGCCGGTTTTTATCGTTTCGCGCCAGGAATCACACCGCTATCAGACCATCGGGCAGGCGCTTGCAGATGCCAGAGCCGGCACCCGTATCCTGGTGCGTCCTGGCCTCTATCACGAAAGCCTGGTGATTGACAAAACGGTTGAGATTATTGGCGATGGAGACCCCGCCGATATTTTTATTGAAAGCACAGAAGCCCCATGTGTGACGATGCAAACGGATTATGCGGTTATCCGTGGATTGACCTTACGCGGGCGGGCTGGCATGGTCAAAAAAGAGCAAGTGGCCGTTGACATCTCCCATGGCCGTTTGTTGATGGAGAATTGTGATGTTTCTTCAGATACCCTTGCCTGTATTGCCATTCATGGGGCGCATTCCAACCCGATTATCTGGCGATGCCATATCCATGACAGCAAAAGTATGGGAATTCTCGTCTATGAATATGGGGAAGGTATCATCGAAGAGTGCGATATTTTTAGCAACACGGGGCCGGGCGTTGAGGTACGCCAATTTGGTAATCCGTTCATTCGGCGGTGCAAGATCCATCACGGTGAGCGTGATGGGGTTTTGGTGTATGACAAAGGGGCCGGCGTGGTGGAACGGTGTGATATTTTCGGCAATGCCAGGGCCGGGGTGGGCATCCGCAAGGGCGGAAATCCGCTGGTACGGCTCTGTTCTATCCATGACCAGTTGAATGGGTATGGGGCCTATATCCATGACCGCGGGGAAGGAACGCTGGAAGGGTGCGACATTTTTGGCAATGCCAAAGCTGGCCTGGGTATTACGCAAAGCGGCAATCCGCTCATCCGTCGTTGCCAGATTCACCATGAAAAACAACGAGGCATTTTTATTTTTGAGAAAGGTGAGGGGACAATAGACCGCTGTTACATTCTGTCAAATGCCGATACGGGTATAACCATCGGGCAGGGGTGTACCCCGGCTATTCGGCGGTGTCAGATCAATCATAATGGGGCGCAGGGCATCCGCGTGCTTCCCAATGGTGGGGGAGTTATTGAAGAGTGTAGTCTTTCTGGCAATGGGCAGGGAGCGTGGGATATTGCAACCAAAAGCAAAGTCCATCGCAAAGACAATACCGAGTAATACCAGTAACGAGTGATGAGTGACTGCCCCCCCTCGGCCCTCACATGTGTAGACTTTATCGAGGACAAGAACCCCGTTGGGAATCGTAGCCGCGGTTTTTAACCGCGGGATATGCCCATATATCCGTTTCTTTCGCGGCAAAACCCGCCCGGCTGCTGCCCGGTGGGGTGGAAGCATCTCCTGGAGGGAGATCCAGCGGCTACAAGCCGCGGCTACGGTATCCCGCAACCGCTTTGCAAGGCGGTTGATAAAAAAGTCTACACATG
>CAYFVX010000077.1:0-1691 GCA_964346425.1 uncultured Chloroflexaceae bacterium
GGAGCGTGCGGGAACCAGGTTCCCGCACACACCTGCAAGTGAACCCCATTGAGGGTTTGCAACCCCCAATCCCCCGCTTTGCAAAGCGGCAAACCGCTTAACGTCATGCGCATGGGAGGACGTCCCTCAATGGGGTTCACCCAAAGGTCCATCAATGCTTTTTCCACCCGGCAAGAAATACCTCCAGACGCGCCAGTGCCGCCGGCATGGTTGTGCGCCCAAACCCTATGCGAAAATGATTGCCAGGATAGTCATAGACTGAGCCAGGCAGTAATAATACCCCCTGCTGCTCGCGCACTTCGTGGACAAATGCATCAATAGGCTGCGTATCGTTGCGCAGGCGCGGAAACGCCACACTTCCCGCCAGCGGACGCACCCACGCCAACACCTCCTGCCAGCGAGCAAAAAACGCATCGAGCAACGCCAGGTTGCTGCGGATTATTTTGTGGCTCCGGGCGAGTAGTGTCTCTTGATTGCGTAGTGCAATCAGAGCCAGGATTTCTGCCGGCGCACTGTTGCAAATCGTCAGGTAGTCTTTGAATGCGGCCGCTCGTTGCAACAGTGCGGTATCCTGCGTGGCGATCCAGCCAACGCGTAAGCCAGCCAGTCCATACGCTTTGGACATTACGCCCAGGCTGACTGCTCGCGGGGTGGTATCGCAGGCATGCGGCAGACGATGTTCAGGTGCATATTCTAACAAGCGATAGACTTCATCCGAAAGCCAGCAGAGACCATGTTGCTCGACCAGTTCAGTCAGTGCAGTATAGGTCTGCTGGTCGGGCAATGCTCCTGTCGGGTTGTGCGGAAAGTTGGTCACGAGCAACCGTGTCTCTGGACGAATGGCTTGTTGCAATGCATCCAGGTCAAGCTGCCAGCCACGTGCCGTATCCAGTTCAAGCAAGGTTGCCTCGGCCCCGACCGCTCGCGCTACTTCATACAAGGACTGATAGCCCGGCCATGTTACCAGGGCGTGGCTTCCGGTCTCCAGCACCACATGCATCAGCGTAAAAATAGCCTCTTCCGCGCCGGCAAATGTCAGGATATGCTCCGGCGAAAGGTTGGCATACTGGCTGGCAATTGCCTCGCGCAGTAACGGATGTCCCGCTGACTCGGTGTAGCCAAGTGTGAGGCTGTCCCAGAGAGCGGTGCATTCTGCATCGGCCAGTGCCAGTAACTCGCACATGGGATAGCCTTCTACATCCGAAGCGCACAGCAGATGGGGGGCTTTGAATTCCCATTGTGCGAAGTAGCGTTCCAGTTTGAAGTCAGGGAGAGGCATTGGCGTTCCTATCGGTTTCCATTCAGAGAATGATTTTTACCACAGATGCACACATTCATACCAAATACGGATGATTAGTTCGTAACTACGAAGAACACGAAGAACACGAATGTATCTCTCCAATGGGAGATATGTGAGATAAAGAGCGAGTCTATTTTATAAGCAATCAAACGAACCTGGTATCATACGTTATCAAACAAACAGGGTATCATGAAGGAGCCTGGGACCTTTGCTTCAGGTAGGTGCGTATCAGGAGCGCGAACAGAACTACCAGGCTGAGTGGAATGATCACTGTCATCGCTTGCATAAATGGGGCCAGATAGGAACTGTTCGTGGAGCTTAAAACGAGATATGCGGTATAGGCGATGTAATAGCCAGCGAACAGGAATCCCTCCCAACGTTCAACCTTCCA
>CAYFVX010000077.1:1791-10066 GCA_964346425.1 uncultured Chloroflexaceae bacterium
AGCCAGCGCGAACCAAGCACCAGCATGCCCAGGCCACCCACGATAAAAGCGATATGCTTGAGCCAGGTCAGCTTTTGCTGCTCTACCTTGAGAAAACGCAGCTTTGCCAGCTCCGGGTCATTCTGTTTGCACATCGAGATAAGCGAACGCACGGCTTCCCGCGGCATCTCCAGGGTAAAGCGATGGCTGTCTGGCTCAACCGGCATCATGCGGATAAGTTCCGGGCTAATCTCCAGCGTATGCGCAACCACCAGCACAAAACTTTCCTGCGCATCCTGGCTAAACGAAACGGTCTCTTCCTCGATATGGATGGTCACCTTTGCCATCTGGGGTATCTCAACAGCGGTAATGCGCGAGGTGCCAATTGGTGGTATATTCTGTGCATTATCAACCAGCCGATTTGCAATAGCATAGGGCATTTGCAGCGTAATGGAAAGACTGTCCGAGGCGACGGGCAGCATGTGGATGAGTTCTTGCCCCACATCCAATTCCTTTGAAAGAGTTGCAAGGAACTCCTGCTTATGCCGCTCAACAAACGACACGAGATCGCCATCTATCGAGACAGAAACCCGCGTCATCTTCATATTTTCCTGGCGGCTGCGACGGATAGACCAGAACATATAGGCAATGATACCCACAAACAGCAGCACACCATCTGCCCGCCCTATTGACCGATCCATTGCCAGCACAAACAGCACAAACGAGACCGTCACCATAATCGGCAAATCAAAGCGCAGCAATTGTTTTGAGATGACCAGCGGGGCGACAATGGCTGATAGGCCGAGTACAACCAGTATATTGGCGATGTTGCTGCCGACGACATTGCCAATGGCGATATCTGAGTTTCCGCCCAGGCTTGCCTGTAGCAACACGGCAAGTTCTGGCGAGCTGGTGCCAAACGCCACCACTGTGAGGCCAACGACCAGCGGCGAAATACCAAACGCAATGGCTAAATGGGACGCCCCTTTGACTAGCAAATCGGCCCCGACAATCAACAGAACCAGCCCGATGAGAAATAAAATCAGCGTCATAATGCGTGTTCCCTACCCAACAGAAGGAAGACTCTCTTTCTTTTTGCCTATGCCAAAGAGCCTGAGCACCGGATTCGATCGGGATTGCAGATGGTCTATAAAACAGATAAGCAGAAACCCGATGAGACAGAGGAGCAGGGCAAACCAGAAATGCGCAGTAGCAAAGTCTGGCAAAACATTGTGCTGGATAAGCGGAACTTCTTCCCCATGGCGGTCTATGCGCGTCTCCACCACAACCTTCCAGGGCCAGATGCGGCGCAGCGAGCCAATCATAAAGCCGACGAGGACGGCAATGGTTGCCTGATGATAGCGATTGAGCAACCAGCTCAAGATACGCGCAAAGCCCATGATGCCGACGGCCATGCCGATGCCGAGGGGGATCATGGGCAATATATCCAATGATTTGACGGCATTGAGCACGTAGTCATACTGGTTCAGGATGAGCAGGATAAATGAGCCGGAGATGCCGGGCAGGATCATTGCGGTAATGGCGATCATGCCGCTGAAGAAGATTGTGAGGGGGTCATGTGGCATATCCAGCGGCACCAGGCCGACAATGATGTATGCGACAATTGTGCCGATAATCAACATTCCAATGGTGCGCATATTCCAGGTCAATGTTGCGCCAATGGCAACGACCGAGGCGAGGATTAGTCCGAAGAAGAAGGCAAACAGGTATTCTGGTTGGTTATCGAGGAGCCAGCTTACGAGATGGGCGAGGCTCAAGATGGCGGTGGCGATACCAAACAGGACGGCCAGCAGGAATTGCCAGGGTACGTGCTGCATCGCTTGTTTGATGTTGAGTTTGCGCAATAGTTTGAGGAGGTGCAGGTCAAAGGATTTGATACTTAGCAGCAGGTCTTCGTAGATGCCGAGAATAAAGGCCATGGTGCCGCCGGAGACGCCGGGGATAACATCTGCGCTGCCCATTGCGATACCGGTCAGGAAGAGACGCAACCCGTCACGCGGGGTGCGGGGATGGTTTTGTATTTTGTCCATAGGTCGAGAGTTCCTCCTTATAATCAATCAGGTAGGGAGCGAGAATATGGTGGTATAGAGAGTTCCTGCCAACACCAGCAGAGCAATAATGATCAGACAGAGGGTAATCCCTCTGGTTGTGCCTTTGAGCATGGCCCCTGTTTCAGCCAGGTCTTCCAGGTTGTTGCGAGGGTTTTTGCTCAGTTCTACGGCCTGAGCGGTAATATGGGCCTGACGGGTGATAGCTGCAAAGGTGTCTACGGCGATGATATAGTCGGCAACGGTCAATAAGCCAAGGCCAACAAGTGCAATGCCATAGATCAGCGAGGGTAGGCGGGTGCCCAGCGGTTCATCGCTAAAGAGGGCAAAGGTTGCCAGTAATGCGATCGCACATGCAATGAGTGCCCAAAGGTTTGGGACGCGGCCCATGACCATGGCGGCAAACATTGAGGAGCGGTTGATTTTTTTGTATGGGTTGAAGAAGACGGGAGCAAACGCAAAATTCAGCCGCTCAACCCCGACTGCCAGCACTATGCCAACGAACACAGCAGCCAGCGGCCGCCACGCTATCGCACCACTCTGCGGATCAGCCAGCAAAAAGGGGGTGAGGGCTGCCGTCCCGATGACACTGAGCAACACAGTGAAATAAAATCCCTTGCTCGTCGCAGCACGGGCATTGCGCCGCTGCTCATTTGTCTTGACGCTGGCATTGCCAACCAGCGAAGCGAGCAGGCCGATACCCACGACCATAAAGGGAAAGAGGACAACCTGGACAGCATCGGTAATCAACAGCCCGGTGAGGAAAGACAGACTTAACAGCAGGGTGGTGATACCCGTTAACGTCGTCGCAGTGCTGGCACTTTCATACACCGACGAATGCAGCAGAGAGGCAGCCGCAGCCTCATCGCCCTCCCCTGCTTCATTGGCGGACGGTGCAGGCCGCTTTTGACCAACAAAGCGCATCATCAGCATGGCAAACAACCCGCCGATACCAAACGCAAATATTGTCATTGGATCGTTGGCATTTGCGCCGAGCAGGATAAATAATGCGATACTTACAATCAGGAGCATGCCAATGGCGGGGGGTATGGGAATAATGGCGGCGCGATAGGCCAGTTCAACGGTGTGCGGATAGCCTTTCTGGGCTGCGATCATTACTCGTGTATGGGACTGCACTACCGAACGGATAACGGCGGGAGCGGCAAAGGCGGCGAGCAATGCTCCTGCGAGAAAGCTTACCGCACGCCAGACTGCGCTCCAGAGGATTGCCTGCTGCGGCAAAGCATGTGAGTCAGGCGGTATGAGCTGCACACTGGCGGCAAACAGGAGGCTCAGCAGTATGCTGCCAATAAGCAGGTTGCGAAACATGCGATGGATTGCGGCGTTGCCTTCCTGTCGGGCGGCCTGCCCTATTGCCAGGGTGTCGTCTGTGCCTTTGTCTTTTGCCAGCATGCGCGAGCGCAGAAAGAAGGCGTATCCGATGCTGAGCAGGGCGAATCCCAGGGTAGTCCAGATGGCATTGATTTCAAAAGGTGTCAGTTGTTGCATTCTTGGTCACTCATTGTTTCGTCAGATTTTTTTCTCGTGTGAAAATAAGCGGTTTTTTACCTGATACCGTGTCCACTCCCTGACACGGTCGCAGCTCGTCCGGGCGGCCGCTCCCACCTATTTTCATACCGTATAGTAGTGTACGCGACAGCGCATGGATATCTCATGCATCACTATCTTCCAACGAGTTCAACCGGTTTTTTTGCGGCTTCGACGCATCATACCAGGTTCGGATACTGACTGCTACCACAGACACACACCGATGCACACCGATGGTTGTGTTTTCCTCTTTGCATCTTTGCATCTCTGCGCTTCTGCGTCTCTGCGTTGAAAAAGTAATCAGGCGAACATGGTATCACTCGCCAGCAAACGTGACACTTTATCGTATCAGGTTTTTCCGTGATTCGTCAAGAACACGCGGCTGGGTACCTGTTCACATTCACGGGAAAGAAAACGAGCCGCGCATTTTTGTCCGCTCCCTCACGGACTCTGTTGGTAAAGTCCGGGCAGGGCCTCTCGCAAAGGCGCAAAGCCGCAAAGGTCCGGACAGGAGATGGAGTTTACCAACAGAGTCCTGACGGACGCGGCTCGTCTGTTTGCCCATTGTGTCCGCTCCCTGACGGACGCGGCTCGTCTGTTTGCCCTTGTGTCCGCTCCCTGACGGACGCGGCTCGTCTGTTTGCCTCATTTCTGAACAATTGCGGCTGGTGGCAATGGGAGGAGTGTGCAGCACCACAAAACCGTACCGCACACTCCTCCATTCCGGATAATCTGTCGTTCAAACGATCATCCGAAACTGGTTCACTCTAACTAGATCATCGGCAGTGTGGGCAGCAATGGCGCAATAACCAGACTGACGACGCTCATGAGTTTGATGAGAATATTGAGCGAAGGACCGGCGGTATCTTTGAAGGGGTCACCGACGGTATCACCGACAACGGTAGCCTTATGCACATCGCTGCCTTTGCCACCATAGGCACCACCTTCAACGTGTTTTTTGGCGTTATCCCAGGCGCCGCCGGCGTTGGACATGAAGAGGGCCATCAAGACACCCGTCACCGTCACGCCAGCCAGCAAACCACCCAGCACCTCCGCGCCAAAGAGGAAGCCAATCAGCACCGGGGTAAAGATCGCAATCAGACCAGGCGCAACCATCTCTTTGATAGCGGCCGCGGTTGCAATACTGACACATTTGGCGTGCTCGGCTTTGGCGGTTCCTTCCATCAAACCGGGAATTTCGCGGAACTGGCGGCGGACTTCTTCAATCATCTGGCCTGCGGCCCGACCGACGGCACCCATTGCCAACGCGGAGAAAACAAATGGCAACATACCGCCAACAAACAGGCCGGCCATCACGCGCGGCTTGGTAATATCAATACCGGTCATTTCTACGACGGCGGTATACGCCGCGAAGAGCGCGAGCGCGGTCAGCGCAGCGGAGCCAATCGCAAAGCCTTTGCCAATGGCAGCGGTGGTGTTGCCAACGGCGTCGAGTTTATCGGTGCGTTCGCGTACATCCGGGCCAAGTTCGGCCATTTCTGCAATGCCGCCGGCGTTATCGGCAATGGGGCCATAGGCGTCAACTGCGAGTTGGATACCGGTGGTGGAGAGCATACCGAGCGCAGCAATCGCGATACCGTAGAGATGTGCCTGGCTGTATGCCACCACGATAGCGACTGCCAGCACAAGAATGGGGGCAGCCGTGGACATCATACCCGTACCCAGGCCAGCAATGATGTTGGTGGCGACGCCTGTCTGTGATTCTTTGGCGATGCCGTGTACTGGCGCACGGTTTTCTGCGGTGTAATACTCTGTTATCAAGCCGATGGCGGTGCCGGCAATGAGACCAACGATGGTTGCCATGAAGACGCCCATGCTGGAGTATGCTTTGCCTTCAATCATAAAGGAGCCGGGTAGCATCCACTGGATCAATAAGAAAGAGGCGACAATCATGAGGCCAGCCGCACCGAAGGTGCCAATGTTGAGCGCGGCCTGCGGATTGCCCCCTTCCTTGGTGCGCACAAACAGACTGCCGATGATAGACACGACAATGCCAGCCCCTGCCAGCAGCAGCGGCAGAATAACCGCATTGTAATTGCCCGTCGCGGGGACAATGAGCGAAACACCGAGCACCATTGAGCTGATAATCGCGCCTACATAGGACTCAAACAGGTCGGCACCCATACCAGCCACGTCGCCCACGTTGTCGCCGACGTTATCGGCAATGACGGCGGGGTTGCGCGGGTCGTCTTCGGGGATGCCTGCTTCTACTTTGCCGACGAGGTCGGCACCGACGTCGGCGGCTTTGGTATAGATACCGCCGCCAACACGGGCGAAGAGGGCAATTGAGCTTGCGCCAAGCGAGAAACCGGTCAAGACTGCCAGGACCCGTTCTACGTTGGCTGCCTGCGCCGGGTCAATCAGGTTGGTGCCAAACACCGAGAGATAGATAATGAACAGAATTGACAACCCCAGGGTGCCGAGACCAACGACGGACATACCCATCACGGAGCCACCAGAGAAGGCGACTTCGAGGGCTTTGGGCAGGCCAGTGCGTGCGCCGTGCGCGGTGCGGATATTTGCGGCGGTGGCGATGCGCATGCCGAGAAAGCCAGCCAGTGCGGAGCAGATAGCTCCGATGATGAATGAGAAGGCGGTCAGGCCCATCAGGGCATCGCCGGACATCGCATTGGAGACGCCCAGCAGAATAGCGACAACGACGACAAAAACTGCAAGCACACGGTATTCACGGCCCAGGAACGCCATCGCCCCTTCGCGAACAAAGCCGCCGATTTCTACCATGCGCTCATTGCCCGGATCCTGTTTGTTAACCCATCCCGACTTGTACCAGGCATACCCAAGTGCCAGAATGCCAAAAATTGGCATTATCAACGTCAAACTGGTAATGTCCATAGAATGCTTCTCCTCCTGAAATCTATACTTCCACTAAAACACTCTTGTCTTTTTGGCAGCACCACGAAATATCGTGGACGATATTTTACCGTGGGGATTGCGCGGGAACTGTGTCCCCTCGCGCTCCCCAGGGTCAACCCCGTTGAGGATACTCCACGGTATTCTGTGGTGCTACCTGTCTTTTTTCGCGACCGAAAGAAACCGAAATCCTTGCTTCACTTCTCTGTGCGTGACTTGAAAGGGGACGGTAGACGATGGAACGGCGACCATGGACAAGCAGCGGACTCCTGCTGCCGGTGTTGATGCTTCTGGAAAGGGCAATACCACGCAAAAACATCCCCCTTTGAGTCTATAGTACGTCCTTGTATTTGAGTCTATAGTACGTCCTTGTACCACGAACATTTTCATTTTTGACTGGTGGTACAGTATACCACTAATACCAGGTTCGGATGAACACGTATCTGTTCAGAATTGAAGGAAATCAAGCAAGGAGCGCGGGCATCCTGCCCGCTCCAATGCAGGCGAGCCGCCTACGCTCCCAGGGAATTCCTGCGCAAGTGAAGACTTCATGATGAACACCCGTCTCTGGTATCACACTGTTTCATTCTGAGCTGAAACGGCGATGAGCACGTCTCCCATATTAACATGTTGTCCTGGCTGCACATACACCGCAGCGACCACACCGTCTTGCGGGGATTGCAGCGAATTTTTCATTTTCATGGCTTCCAGGATAATGATCGTCTGACCACACTGGATTGTATCGCCGGTGGCAACCTCGACCGACAAGATAGTCCCAGGCATGGGTGCGGTCAGTTCGGCATCGTCTTTTTGTTCACTCGGATGAAATTTTGGAGGACTGGTGGGACGGACGGGCTCTTGCGCTTTTGTCTCGGGAGCGGAGGCAACTTCCTGGTCCGGCTGCGCGGCACCGGCCTGTTTCTCCCCACTGGTTGGTTGCTTCTCATCAGATTGGCTCATCACCGTCCCACTGGCAAGAACATCTTCCCCTTCGGTAACATCTTGCCTGTCTACCAGCCGAACCTCATATTCCTGACCTGCAACCAGCACACGATAGCTCTCGCCGGGCAACTCATCGACATCTATGACATACTCTTTGCCATTCACCGTTATCGTATAACGTCGCATACCGTTCCTCATTCACTCTCTACCTGATGACCAGCAGTTCACCTGGCTCCCATGCTTTTTTGTCCCCAGCTACCAACACCGGTTCTTGCAAACCGGAGAGATGCAATGTATTTGACATCATGGTATATGAAATAGAGCCATTGCTGGTGAGGTGACTAATAAAACGTATCTGGCACGCTCAAAGCACAAACAAGAGACCGCACAATACCCAGAGAGTCTCCCAGACTTTCTGCTGAACGCATCTGGACCGTGTCTCCCGCTCGGAAAGACGTGGATTGGTGAGGCAGAGCCACAAAAAAACCCGCCGCACCTGACGGGGAGGGCTGTCGGGAACCAACCGGCCCATGCCGGTTTTCTGGCGTGCAGAAGATACATGAGGCTGGATTATTCATGCCCCATATTTTAATCATAATACCGCGAAAAGGCAAGTCAGGTTGACAGTATGCCCGACTCCTGCTATACTCCCCTTCACGATGAGTACAATAATGATAAAATCCAAGCAGACCAAACAGCCGGACAGCGCGTCTGGTTAGCGTCGCTTGTACGCCGCAAGGTGTCAGTTCCGTCTCACCAGACAGATTGGTGTGGCGGGGTTTTTTTTTTTGTGGAAGGTTTTTTTTAAGGGGTATAATGAAAAAAAAACAACAAAGTCTCTGCGT
>CAYFVX010000078.1:0-10057 GCA_964346425.1 uncultured Chloroflexaceae bacterium
TTGAACCAGGGGAGCGTGAGGGGACGGCGTCCCCTCGCAACCCCACGATACAATGTCGTCCACGATGTTTCGTGGTGCTACCAAACCAGAACAAAAAGGGGTTTGGGGCTGCGCCCCAATGGGAAATATGCGTGAGCTTCATGCGCATGGGAACCCAGTCCCCATCCCCCTTGCGGGACTCTGTTGGTAAACCCCATCTTCTGCCCGGACCTTTGCGGCTTTGCGGCTTTGCGCGAGGCCCTGTCCGGACTTTACCAACAGAGTCTTGCGGGAAGCAAGGCATAATTGAAAGGTATTGCCCCAATCCCCCGCTTTGCCAGGCGGAAAGCAGAAAGCCGCAGGAGACGGTGGTTGATGTTTGTGGCGGCTTTGCCGCCACAAACATCAGTACCACTATTGCTCATTTGCCCCAGAAAATGCCGTCACTATCCCAAGCGTAATATACACACACCCCGCAAAATACCGCTGTCCGCGCACAAACGCCACACTCTGCTTCAACCAGTTGCGAATAGTTCCTGCCAGCACCGCATATACACTATCGCTGAAAAAACCCACCACGACAAAAATAATGCCCAGCACCAGCATCTGCAACGGTACCGAACCACGGGTCGGGTCAACAAACTGCGGCAAAAACGCAATAAAGAACAGAGCCGTTTTCGGGTTGAAGATATTGACAATTATCCCCTGATAAAAAGCACGGGAACGAGTCTTTTTCTCAGCAACACACACACCAACCCTCTGCTCCTTTTCCAGCAACTTGCTCACCCCCAGATAGACCAGATACAACGCACCAACATACTTCACCAGTTGAAACGCCAGCGCAGAAGAGAGCAACAGAGCAGACAAACCGAACGTAGCCGCAAAAACTTGCACCACCGTCCCCACTGCAATACCAAGAGCAGAAACAACCCCCGTCACCCGCCCCTGGTCTATACTACGCGCAACAATATACAGAACTGCCGGTCCAGGCGTTACAATCAAAACCATAGATGCAACCGCAAACAACAGAAATGTGGAAGCATCAAACATCCGATTCCTCCTCTCGCAGCAAAATAGCTCGTGCTGGTGACCCATCGCTTCCCACCAGTTTGAGCGGCAAACACACCAGATAATACCTGCCTGCTGAAACCGCACGCAAATCCAACCCCTCAACCAGAATAACACCAGCCGCCAGCAACCGTTGATGGGTCAACGGACTACTATCGTCAAAGAGCTGCACCGAAAGGTAATCCACCCCCACCAGCTCAATACCATGTTCAACAATCCAACTCGCCGCATCGCTGGTGAGAGCCACAAAATCTGGCTGAAATTCGTGCTGAGGATCATCCCACAACACCGAGTTTCGCGTCTTGAAAAGCAACCGCATCGTATCGTCTGGCAAACTCAGAGCATCCAGATGTTCAGGGGTAATACCCCGCTCCACCTGCGACAACTCGACCACCTGAACCGGACCAACCAGGAGATTTAGCGGCAATTCTTCCACCGTTGAACCATGCGTCAGAAAATGGCAAGGAGCATCCACATGCGTACCGGTATGTACGCAACAGGCCAGATGCGACACATTTGCCTCATCGCCCAGATCTTTATCACTAATACGATGAAGTGCAACTCGCGGGTCGCCAGGCCAGGTTGGGAGCGTGGGCGTTATTGGTACCGAGATATCCCAAATTTTCATAGTTCCCCTCTCTTGTTTTTGGTGCGACTACAGAGCCATCAACTATGGACAATGTTCAAACTGTCCATAAGTTGCCACACGCTCTTGTTTCGTTTATCTCTACTGCATATTGCTCACTGCCGCTTCCTGAGATATTGTAGCACAGGAACCAGCGACACAGCATGGTACCAGTCCGCAATCACCCGTGGTACCATCACCGGACAGGACTAAAAGCATATTGCAAAGAGCATGCAGAGTCGGTATACTTGAAACACATTGAAGCAAACGAAGGACAAAAATCCACAATATTTAAGGAGGTGAAAGAAATGCTGCGAAGTTTCTTTGCAAAGGAAGAAGGGCAGGGTCTCGTAGAATACGCTCTTATTCTTGTTTTGATTGCGATTGTTGTCATCGGTATTTTGACTCTGCTCGGTAAGAAAGTAAGCCAGGTCTTCAGCCAGATCAACAGCGGTCTGACCACCTGATATATCATTAAACACGCTAACGACACGACAGACGCCCCACGCACAGGATGCACGGGGCGTCTGTCTGTTTGTCATTATTCAGCAACAACCAGCTAAAGACTGGAATTCGTCCCTCTACCCTCTACCCTCCATCCTTCGCTTGCGTTTCATTTTCCGAGGATTCATCCTGGGATGGATTCCTGGGCAAATCCTCACCAGATTGCGGGGATTCTGCGGATTCAGATACGGCATCAGCAGACTCATTGTCATCTTCGCTCGCACCTTCGGTTGGCTCATTTCGTGGTACCGGCAGCCCATGCGCCGCATCATACACAATCTGCAAACCGCCAGCCTCGCCAATAGCAAAGAGTGCCGTAGCAAAAGCAACCGCCAGACAACCATTGTAGTACCGCTTGCCATCCCGCTCAACCGGTTGCAATTGATAATCGGCAAAATTGAGAAACTCTTGCGCCAGAGCAGTATCACCCACCTGCACCGCCAGAATATACCCGAAGCCAGTCGTCAACGCCTGATCCGACACCTCCATAGAACTCCACATAGACGCTGATGGAACATATGTCTGCGAAACAGAAACCCCCTTACGCACCCGCCGTACTCCCTTGAAAAAGCGGGGAATAAGTTTTTCTGCCCGTTCCGCATCCAGCACATGCAAAAACGTCAGGGTATACCCATCCACGTAATTCAAGCCCGTCGTCACCGGCAAATGGGTATTCGACATGTACATCGAGCCAAATACCCCGCGTCCTTGCAAGCGTGGCCCATACAACAACATCCGCCGGCGTACAAACGTGAGCCACTGTTCGCTCATCTCCTGGTACTGACTACCATGCAACCCATCATGCAGCGCAAGTGCCAGCAACACCGGGTTCATATGGTCAACATACGTTCGGCCCGGATCGCTATCTATACCGTGGTGATGCGTGTCATGCATCTGCTGATAGAGCGTGTGTGTCAGCGTATGATGGTCATACGGAAACCGCTCAAGGCCCGTCCAGAGCAATGTAAACGTATCATCATACCGATCATCCCCACCGGCCGCTTCAAACACCCCGATCATCATCGCCAGCAACCCGCTATATTGCACATTGGCTTTATACACCGGATCAGGATTCAGCCCATGCCGCTCGGCCTCAATAGCCCAGTATGCCCAGACTCGCCGCTGAATCATACGGTCAATCAGAGCTGCCATTGCGGTATGACACCGTTCTTGCTCCGATTTCTCGGCATCAGGATGCAAACATAATACTCCCAGTGCCAGACACGGAAAAGCAATCTGAAAACGCAACGCAAAGTTGCGCTTCTCTTGCTGTGTCAGATAAAACCCGTCCCAACGGTTTGCGGGTTGATTCGCCAGTTCTTCAAAATAATGAAGATATCCTGTCAGACGTTCATTGAGCATGGGTGCTATTCTCCAACTTGAAAAAGGGCGAGATTATCGAAGGTAGCCAGAACCTCACGTTCGGCAAAACTATTGACTGCCAGAGCTATCTTACCATAGCTCAGGCTGCTATCTACCGTTGTTTCCAATGGGACATCGTTGACCATGAGCGTGATATACTTTCCAGCCATCTCAACGCGCAACGTGTTGATAGCCCGTCCATCAGGTGTATCGGCTGGCGTCGTAATAGCCTGCGATGGCGTCCACCCGATCAACGTTTCCCAGGAGCCATCCTGCACGAGTTCAAGACTATAAAACCCATTATTGGCAACCTGAAAAAGATAAAAATGCGCATCATCTTGATACCGAAAAACAATCCCACACGCACTCTCATTCCCCGTCGCATGAGCCTCCACCT
Organism: uncultured Chloroflexaceae bacterium; assembly: GCA_964346425.1. Classification (GTDB taxonomy): domain Bacteria; phylum Chloroflexota; class Chloroflexia; order Chloroflexales; family Chloroflexaceae; genus JAAUSY01. The sequence goes on from CAYFVX010000078.1 coordinate 3,936, forward strand.
GCACGGCCAGGTCACGCAGGCGTGTATACTCGCCGGCCACCAGACTCCAGACAAACATTTCTGCTTGCCTGGCATGGATGTCATATGTTCCCTCAGCAAAAACATAACGCGTATACGCATGTTCACCAGCCTGCACCATACTCTGCGCCGCATTGGAAAAATCATCCACAAGGAAAGGAGGAAGAGAAAAGGTGCGCCGATACGTCGTGAGAGGCAGAGAAAACACCTGCGATGATGCTATCTGCTGGTTTCTTTGTCCATTGCGAAAATGCTCCACCTGCATCGGTTGCTGCCGCACACTGCCTGTTAGCGAAACACTGGTGGGAGCTATTTGTGGCTGTGATGGGGGTGCCTGTGCCCGCATAATCAGCACCAGGAACACAAAACCAAAAATACTCAGCAGCAACGCAAGCACACATCGCATGGCTAAAGAACATCAGCCAGCGTCGCTACAAACCGTTTATTCTGTTCTTCAGTCCCAAAGGAAAACCGAATAAACCCCGGTAGTCCCCACCCGCTCAATGGCGTCACGGTAAAACCACGTTCCAGCAACGCTTCCGTCACCGCCATATCATCGCCAACTTCAACCGCCAGAAAATTGGTCTGACTGGGAATGGGGGATAGCCCCAGAGCAGCAAGTTCACGGATGAAAAACAACTGACTGTTTTCTGCATGCGTGCGGCTCCGCACCACATGCTCCTCATCCTGCAAGGCCGCCACACCTGCTACCTGCGCCAGGGTATTGACATTGAAAACCGGGCGCGTTTTATCCAGATAGCTCACAATATCCGGGTGGGCATAGCCATAGCCCAGCCGCAAGCCAGCCAGTCCATAAATCTTGGCAAACGTGCGCAGCACTATGATATTGCTGCGCCCATTGCGCAGCTCTGGCAGCAAATCGGGATAGTCCGGCCGGGTCACGTACTCATAATAGGCTTCATCTATCACCACCAGCACATCATCGGGCACCTGCTGCAAAAACGCCTGAACCTCAGCGGCACTATTGCTGGTTCCCGTCGGATTATTGGGATTGCAGACAAATATGAGCCGCGTGCGGGGTGTGATTGCCTGGGCCAGCGCAGGTAAATCATGCGTATAGTCACGGAGCGGAATGCGCACCGGCCTGCCGCCTACCACCGTCGTGCGTAACAGGTAGCTAATGAAAGAGCCATGCGCCATCACTGCCTCATCACCCTCACGCAAGAAGGCAACACACAGCAGAAAAACCAGCTCATCCGAGCCATTGGCACAAATGACCCATTCGGCTGGCAGATTGGCATGGTCAGCAAGTGCCTGCCGCAACGCTGTAGCTGCTGCATCCGGGTAGCGATAGAGCGTTTGCATAGCCGAAGCAAGAGCTTCCAACGCACGGGGGGAGGACCCGAGGGGGTTCTCATTCGAGGAAAGTTTGACGGTCTGTGCCTGTTGTTGTGCTATTAGTTTCGCCGGTTTATAAGCCGGCAGAGTTGTAATCCATTCTTTGGGGAGTTTCAATGGTGTGGAATTCTCCGATAGAACGCACCACCCCCGCTTTGCTCCGTTCGAGAGAGTATGCAGGAATGAGCATATCTTTGGTAATGGCCTCTGCCGCCAGACCATGTATCACCACAACTATGCCATCGCTTCCGATAGCTTTGCACGTTGCCTGATACGCATATTCTGCAGGCAGAACCAGACGAAAGAATCTCCAGAGCATAGGGGCATATTCCCCCATACCTGACACGTATGGTAGCACAGGTAGCAATATTCTGTCAACGAATTGTTCCAGCACGACAGAGATTTATATAGTTTTCAAAAAAACCGTATCATACGTTATAATTATATTATGTGCGGAGGGAGGAAGAGGCAATGTATGTTCGTTGGGTCGTGCGTAGACACAAAAATGTAACCGCCAACACCAGTTTTCACGATGCATACCTGGTTGAAAGCTATCGAGACGAGGACGGCAACCCCCGCCAGCGCACCGTGTGCTACCTGGGCAATATTCGCCAGATAGATGGCGAATTTCCAGCCATTGAACGGGAGTTGTTTTTTTTGCGGGCAGAACGTATTCTGGCAGGTGTTGACGACCTGGCGGAAGTAGACTGCGAAGAAACCATGGAAATGCTGCGCCAGAAAGTCCGCCCACTCAACGCCAGCGAAGTCCTGGCCGCCTTTACCGAAAACCTGCGTTGGTATCGTCAATGGTGGGAGCAGAATGGTGGTGGCCCCACCGAGGCAGAACTGCTGCAACTGGTGCGTGAATCGCTCGGCACGCCCGGCCCAATGTAATACCTCAAAGAGGGACTGGCAACGACGAACCGGCGACTGTGGACAAGTACCGCAGTCATTGATACCCTGGACACCGTCAAAACTCAATGACCAGAACAATGCGCAACAGATTGCTTGAGGCAATATACCCACGCAAACCAGCCTGTTGGATGAGCGTGCATACCTCCGCCGCAGTATAGGCACGCAATACCGACAACGGACCATCATGGCGGCTGATATCGCTTTTCTGCACCATACCGAGCATATGGGCTCCCGCATAGGCAATCCATGAACGGTTCAAATCGCTCACCACTGCCGCATACCGGGTCACTCGCGCCAGCTCACGAAACAACACCAGCACCTGCCAGGGGTCAAAGTGATGCAGTGCCTTGCTACACGTCACAATATCAAAGCTCTTATCCGGATACGGCAAAGCAAGCGCATCGTGACAAATCAGTGGCAACGTTTCCCCGGCATAGTGGCGTGCTTCTTGCAATACTACCATTGAAATATCTGACGCATACATGCAAAGCGGAAGGTTGTACTTCTGTATGCGGCGGTGGAGCATAAGCGGGACATCTGCCGAGCCAGTCGCAATATCAAGCAGGGTGATAGGACCACAGTTGCTTAGCAGCCTATCACGGCACATGGGCTCAAGCAGACGGAGCAAACAATCGGTATCCCCCAGCCAGCGGTTGACCGCACGAATATCTGCTAGATTTACCGCCAGGGCTGCCTCATCGTTGAACGGAGCATCAAGTATCTCTGGGCGTGCATCCCGATTGGAGGGCGTAAGCAATGAAGAAAGAAAAGATGGAGCAAATTGCTGCTGTTGGCAGGAAAACTGATTGTAGCGGCGAACAGGCACTATGGTATAAACTTTCTCCACGCCCCCATCCTTTTCAAGAATAAGGCGTGACGAAGAGCAGGGCCAGACTTTGCCCGCTGGTGCAACGAAACCGCCGAACGATGCGAAAGGTAAAAAAACAACAGTGTCCCTACGGATAGTGGTATGATACCGTAAGAGACAAAAACATGCAAAACGGAGGGTATTATGAGTATGCAAGCGGTCGTTGTTGACCCGGGTCACCCCGAACGATTGACCATTCAGGAGGTCGCTGAACCGACTCCACGCCATTCCGAAGTCCTGGTTCGCGTTTCATCCTTCTCGCTCAACCTGGGGGAAGTACGAAACTCTATGCAAAGCGAAGCGGGCATTCGTCCAGGCTGGGACCTGGCTGGCACTATTGTCCAGGCAGCCAGCGATGAAAGTGGGCCACCGGTCGGGACACGGGTCGTTGGATTTTCGCCGGCTGGCTCCTGGGCAGAACTGATTGCGCTCCCGTCCGATTCCCTGACGCCTATCCCCGACAATGTTTCCTTTGCCCAGGCTGCATGCTTGCCGGTGGCAGGATTGACTGCCCTGCATGCGGTCGAGCGAGGGTCCGGACTGATAGCCCGCAAAGTGTTGGTAACCGGCGCATCCGGCGGCGTCGGCCTGTTTGCCTGCCAACTTGCAAAACTGGCTGGCGCACGGGTCATTGGCCTGATACGCAATGCAACCTACCTACCTATCGTGCAAGAATCTGGTGCCGAACAGGTCATCATCAGCGAAGATGCGATAGAAGCCCGCACCTCTGGCCCCTATCGGTTGATTATCGAGTCGGTTGGGGGTCGGGTACTTTCCCGTTCATTGGAAATGCTTTCTGCTGACGGTGTCTGTGTGGCTTTTGGTGCCACAGCAGGTTCAGAAGTTACCTTCGACCTCTGGTCGCTGGCGGGTGCTGGTCGCGCCAACCTCTATGGCCTCGTTCTCTTCAACGAACTGGCACGCGAGCCAGCCGCCGTTGGTCTGGAGCGTCTGGTCTACCTGGTTGCGACCCAACAGCTACGGCCACACATTGCCATAGAAGAATCCTGGCACGACATTGGAACAGTCGCGCGGCAACTGTTGGACCGTCGCTTTGCTGGCAAAGCCGTGCTCCACATCACGGAATAATCTTCTTGCGCCGTGCCTCGTGCAGCACATCTTCAACCAGACGATAGGTTTCCGGGTGCAAGACCATCGTCGCTTTATTCTCCTCAAACCAGGCATAGGTATCAGGTTTTCCCTGAGCCATGCCTGCGCCTATCCAATCTGCGACCATCTCGCGGGCATAGCATTCTGGCATTTCCATTGCCTGCTGCACGGAACCATTGCCATTTGAGGAACATACCCAATATTGCCAGTGGTGCGGGTTGCGGCATTGATGATAGTCTTTCGCCCACTCAATGCGTTCTGCAAACCCGTCGAGATAGCGCAGTGGCCCATACGGGCATTGCGCAGGTGTCCCATAAACATAAAAAAACTGCGCATACGGCAAACGTTCTGGTGGCAGTAATTTCGTCCAATCATGGAGCAGAGCTTGCTTGAGCGAAACATTCAGCACCAAACAGGCCCGCAGAACGTGCCATTTGTGCCGCAGGATGTACCAGAAAAAGCGCAGATATGCCATACTCATGATGAAAACTCCATGTTTGAAATATCTGGTTGTCAGCAAATATTCAGGCACAAAGCATATGATTGAAAAAAACCAGGGGAAAAAACGAGGAAAGACAACAAACACCATGAACATCATTCAGGTGGAGCGGGAGACGGGATTCGAACCCGCGACCTACACCTTGGCAAGGTGTCGCTCTACCAACTGAGCTACTCCCGCGCATCTGATGGGTAAGTATAGCATGTTCTGGGAAAATTTGCAAGGGGGCGATGTTTGGTGGGTGCGGCGGATTTTTTTGCACGCTACGCCACATTTGCCAATTCTTGTTGGCGGCGGATACTCCATGCCCGTCTCCAGGGATGATCCGCAGCCGGTTTTCGGGACGACGGGGAAGCATCTGTAGGTGCAACAGGTGTGACCGCAGGGGTTTCATCCGTCCGTATGGAAATATCTGGGGATGGGACATCAAGGGACACGGAATTGGCTTCTGACGGAGATGATAGCGCAGCCTGCCGACGCTGGAACCGTTCCAAACGTCGTCGCCAGTGCTGCTGCTGAAATTCCGTCACAATGGTTCCCCAGACCTCATCCCAACGGTCATTGCACACAGCATTCCGTAAGGCAAGCATCGGGTTAATATGCTCGTGCTTCCAGTGCATCCCACTCCCCTTCAACCGTGCCTCAACCACCACCTTGTTTGCGCTTTCCACTGCCCCACTCCCAATGGGCAATCCCAGGTTCTGAAAGTACGGATAATTCATCATCCCCACCCGCTTCTCCAAATACTGGAGGTTCGAGCACAGGGACTTCTCGTCCGGGTGTGCTGCCACCAACTCCCGCAGGGTTGGCATCAGGAACGAAGCCCCCTGATGCTTCAGGTCGTGGAACCATTGCCGAATCGTGGCTTCATCCTGATTCGTTGTCGTCCCTATCGCATGCACATACTCTGCCGCATGCGGGAAATCCAGGATACGCACCGATGTGGGCGCATGGACATCCAAAAACCCCTGTATCCAGTCGGCTCCATCCGTGACCGCCGCCACGATCTCGGCTTCGTCCACTCCGCGCCGATGAACCTCCGCCAGCGCTTCGTGGGTGAAGGTCGTGTGGTCCGTCATGCGTGAGAAATAGCTGTGGTGGTCGGTGATGATGACCGGTCCGTCTTCGGTTTCCCTGGGTGGATTGATCGCTCCAATCACCATAGTCTTGGCTTCCGCCCAGAGTCCCCCGACCAATGGCACCATCGCACCATCGGCACTGATGAACACCGAACGGGGAAAGACCGGGGCATTCGGTGTCGTCTGTTCTATCCGGGCGACCTCGTTCGTAAGAACCGCCACGGCCGCGGCACCGGCCTGTTCGGTCAGCGTGCGGGCGGTATCAGGATGAACC
>CAYFVX010000079.1:0-9996 GCA_964346425.1 uncultured Chloroflexaceae bacterium
GGAACCTGGTTCCCTCACGCTCCCCACTCCAAAGCTGTGGCACGCAGTTGCGTGTGTTCTTTACCGTGCGCAAGCAGCACACAAAACAGGTGAAACCTGTTGAGGACCCCAGACCCACACCCCACACCCTAGCCCCCAGAAACCTGTATCTCAAGCTCCAACTCAACCCCAAACTCGCGCAACACCCGCGACCGGGCCATTTCAATCAACCGCAACACATCATCCGCACTGGCTCCCCCCAGATTAACAATATAATTTGCATGCATCTGGCTAATCTCCGCTGCGCCGATACGTGTTCCCTTCAACCCTGCCGCATCTATCAACTGCCCCGCAGACTGTGGCAGCGACGAAGGATTCTTAAACACACTCCCACACGAACTGCCCACCGGCGTCTTCGCCTTACGGAGCGACACCACCTGCTGCATCCGCTCAACCAGCGCAGCCTGTTCTGCGCGTGCCAACTGAAATTCACCAGCCAGCAAAACCGCCAGTCTGGGGATCACAGGGAAATGTTTCCGCGTCGTATCATCCTTTTCAGAATCACCAATACCTGCGGCATGTGACCGATGCGTATCCACGCTCTCCGGTCCATCGTCTATAGTCTCCCTTTGTGGGCGGGAAGGCGAATGGGCAGCAGCAGCAACCGATTCACTGCCAGCCACCAGCATACTCGTGTAAGGCGAATCTTGCGCTTTCAAAACACTGGAGCGATACGCAAAACCCATGTGACTGGCAGACCATTCCTGCACCTCATCCTCTACCAGTACCCACGCCCGGCGCAAGATACTTGCAACATCACCCCCATAGCATCCCGCATTGCCATACAGCGCACCCCCCGCGCTCCCTGGCAACCCTGCTGCCCATTCCATATTGCCCCAGCCACGCGCCCCCACCATCCAGACCATACGGCCTATCGGCACACCGGCTTCTGCATACAGCACTCCCCCATCTTGCGCTTCAGCAATCTCCCATGTGCGTGCCATATACCGAATGACCAGTCCATCAAAACCCTCATCGCGAACCAGCACATTCGTCCCGCTGCCAAGTATCCAGAGAGGCAAGGATTGTGCATACCCCCAGTGCAAAACCTCCTGCAAGGACTCCACATTTTCTACCGCGGCATAAAAACGAGCCGCACCCCCAATGCGCCAGGAAGTATGCTTCGCCAGAGGCTCATATTCACGTAACACTCTCGGAATACCCAACAACGCAACCTTCCTTACTCCTTAATCCAGACCCCACACCCCTACTCCACTGCCTGCAACTTCTTCAACCGCTCGCGCAACTCTTGCGCCTCATCATAATGCCCCATATCATCGCGTATATGCAAAGCCTGGCCCCAAAATTCTCGCGCCTCTTGCGCATTGCCTTTGAGCACAGCCACATCACCCATACGCTCATAAATACGCGTCATCCCTACCTGATCACCAATCCCTTTGGTCAGCGTCAGAGCCTCCTGGAAATACACCAGGGCCTGCTCATAATTACTCGTCTCCCGCGCAACATCGCCCAGATTGGTCAACGCAATCGTCTGCCCGCGCCGATTTTGCAGCCCGGCCTCCAGCTCCCGCGCCTTCTCATAATGCTCAAGTGCCCGGGTATAATCCTTCAACCGCGACTGAATCGTCCCCATAATACTGTGCGCTCGCGCCTGCCCCAACTTATCCTCCAGCTCCTTCCGCAGGCGCAACGATTCCTGCATACACTCCTGCGCCTCATAGAACTCGGTAAGCTCGACATGCGACAACCCCAACTTCTCGTACAGCATCGCCTGTCCCAACCGATTGCTGGAAGCAATCTCCGTTTTGAGTGCCTGATGATAAAACCGCAGCGCATCATGTCCCGAACCCAGCACACGGTACACATCTCCAATACCCGTACACACCCGTGCCAGTCGCTCATCCGCACCGGCCTCGGTAGCCCCACGGTGTGCCAGATCAAGCTGTTGCAGTGCTTCCAGATGTCGTCCTTGAAGCTGATGAACCTTTGCCAGATGAAACCGTGCCTCCCACTCGAGCTCTGGCATCTGATGCCGCTCGGCCAGCTTGAGCGCACGCATCAAATCGGACTCCGCAATAACAAGCTGCCCCAACTCACGATGAACCCGCCCTATCGTGACATAACTCCGTCCCTGCGCCTCAATATTGCCGTGAATCTCCGCCAGTCGCAAAAACAACTGGGCATACCCCAATGCTTCGCGAAATTGCCCTTCAAACTCAAGCACCGCAATAATCAGCGCATAATAACGAGCCTCATACCCAAACCCATACGAAAGCCGATCCGCATCGGGCAAACGGTCAAGCAGCGCAAAACTGCGTTCAATCCACCGCCGTGCTTCCGTAAAGTTCAGATCGGCAATATACCGCTCCGCTCCCGCCAGCGCCACATTCAACGCCTCACCATACTTGCCTGCCTGCTCCCAGTGCCACATCAAAGCCTCAAGCCAACCTTGAGGAGCATCCTCTTGTTCGCCGTAGAATGCCTGTAGTTGCTCTGCCGTCTGTTTGTGAAAAGAAGCAATATCCATCCTGGTCACCCCCATCCCATTATGAAAAATAGACCTTCAGCTATCTCCTTGCTGGTGTCTCAAGAGTTCCAGGAGTCGCTCACCTACCAAAACCCATCCCCGGCTCCCATCGTCAACACAACATCACCCGGCTGAACATGTTTCTGTATGAGCAGTGGAGCATCTTCGACTCTACCAGCGTACAAAACATGATGACACGTTCCGGCTATCTTTTCAATAAGCACTTTTGCCAGGGCCTCATCCGCAGCAAGATTGGTTGGTTGCGTAAGAATTTCCTGCCCGGCTTCACGCGAAGCATAGATAGCTCCAATATACACACTATCAGCTTCTTGCAGCGCATCAGACCACTGCTCCAGCAACGCCTGCGTCCGACTGAACGTATGGGGTTGCACATATGCCACAAGCCGACGTCCGCCATAGCGCAACCGCGCCGCTGCAAGCGTAGCACGAACCTCAGTAGGATGATGCGCATAATCATCAATAACCGTGATACCGTCTACTTCCCCTTTATACTCAAACCGGCGAGCAACGCCCTGAAAACTGCCGAGCGACCTGGCTGCCGCACCTGTATCCATTCCCAGCACATCCGCAACACAGACTGCCGCCAGCGCATTGGCAACATTGTGCTTGCCGGGTACCGCCAGATGCAGCACCACCTGAACCTCTTCTTCGGTAGCCGAACCATACGCAATAGTCCAGTCTGGAGAAACCGAACTGCTCCCTGTTTGTGATGGGTCGCTTTGCGGCAAAACCCGATACGTATTGTCGGAATGAAACCCATAGCGGACAACCGCTACCCTGTTCATTGCGGCAAACTGATGGAAATACCCGACACTGCTCCCAGGTTCCAGCGAGGTGAAGGGACGTTCTCTGGCAATGTCGGGCATCTCGCTCTCATCAGCGGCGGGCTGTTCCTCTCTGTGAGGGTGGGCGGACAAACCCTCGATATGAGGGAGCAAACCATGCTCCTCAGCAAGATGATGAGGCTGCGTTGATGAAGAGCCGCAAGCAAAAATCTGACGTGAAATCTCAGGTGTCGCCACCTGTTCCGAAACCACCAGAGCACGACGAGTCTGCGCAGCAAACTGCGCAAAAGCCGCAGTATAATCTGCCGCAGTCGGATAAATATCTGGATGGTCCCATTCAATATTCGTAATCACTGCAATGTCCGGCGAAAGCCCCAGAAACGTATAATCATACTCATCTGCCTCTATCACCAGCGGGGCAGATGAATCTCCCCAGCGTGCATTGCCCCCAAGCTGTGCAAACTCTGCTCCGATGAGAAAGCCAGCCTCTATTCCAGCCTCTAACAACATAAACGAAATCATCGCCGTTGTTGTCGTTTTCCCATGCGTACCAGCCACCGCAATGATCGAACGTTGCGCAGACCACTGGCGCCAGACATCCGCCCGCTTGAGCACATCAATCCCCTCAGTACGGGCAGCCACCAGTTCAGGATGGTCTGGCTGCACTGCAGACGTCGCAATAACCACCCCGGCACCCGCCACATACTGCGCATCGTGTCCCAGATGAATCTGCGCTCCACGGCGACGTAAAGCCTCCGTCAGCCGATTATCCTGCACATCTGAGCCGCTGACCATATGGCCCTGGTCAAGCAACATATGGGCTATCGCACTCATCCCGGCTCCAGCTATACCAACAATGTGGTAGCGCATGGCATTATGCTTTCCAGAGCTTTGGCACATTCAACACAATACTGATAACCACAATCAGTAAGAAAATCGTAATCAACCACGGTGCCACCGCGGAAACATCCGGGAAAATACCCAGAAAACCACTGAGTGGCCCGGCACCACCACCCGCTGTAGCCGCCTCACGCCAGAACGTCGTGATAGCACTCGTCCATATCAGCGCAGTCAGTGCCCCACTGAAAATCCCCAATTGTCTCCCCTGCGGATTGGGCTTATTGCTATACCAATCGGGCTTACTATTGAAAATCCACGCCAGCGCAACCAGCACAATAAACAACACAATCCGCACCGCCAGCGGTAATGCCAGATTCAAACCTGGCGCAGGCCATGCGGCGACCGTGTCCGGATTATTGCCAATGAGAATAGCAAACAACTTGGGTAAATTGGCGTACAAATTTTCAAAATAGGCAATAACCTGGACCATCCCGTTCACAAACATCATGTACGCCAGCGCACTCACCAGCGTGACCGTCAAAAACGAACGTATCCCGTGTCGCCAGCCATACCAACCGCCAAGTGCCATTATCAAGAGTAACAGCATCCAGCCATTCAATGAAATGGTAATCATACACATCCTCTCCTTGCTGCCAGACTATAAAGAGTTTTCGCCAGACATTGCGCTGCATCAGGCCGTGCCAGTAAACGGCTCTGTGTTGCCATAGAAATTCGCACCTGCCTATCTGTCGTCAAAAGACGACGTATCTGCAAAAAAAGCGGACTTTGCAGCGGTGATTGCTGCGTACCCATCATCTCACTATCAGCAATCTTTATCGCTGCCCCATTGCGCACCAGATAATCCGCATTCTCATCCTGATGCACATAGGGATAAGGCACCAGAATGGCAGGTAATCCGAGGGCTGGTAACTCACCCAGCACCGACGCCCCACTCCGACATACCGCAAGGTCTGCCGCACCGAGTGCCCGCACCATAGTCGGTTGGGCAGAACCTTCCTCTTCATCCGTAACCGAAACCTCCTGCTCTGCAGAACGTACTGCTTGAGTACCCAGATAGGGGTACAGGCGGTACCGCGCTTGTAGTCTGGCATCCAGTCCCTCGACGGTCTCCCGTAGCCAGCCCTCATCACCTTCTCGTCCACAAATATGGATAACCTGCGTGAACGACAGCAACGTCGGCAGCAGAGCCTGCATTGCCCGATTGATACTCCGCGCCCCACGACTGCCACCATACACAACCAACACCGGCATATCCTCACGTAGGCCAAATACCTGACAACAGACGGCCCGCTCCTGGACAAACAACTCTTGCCGCACCGGATAGCCCGTAACCACCAGCCGCGGAAAGTGCTTGCTGGTAGAGGACTTTTCTCTTGCCTGCGCTGGCTGTGTGGTCTGCTCATGCGGATTGCCGTGTTGCAACGCAAACCGTGCCCCCAGATGGTCACGGGAATCTGCAACACTGCATGCCACACACGTCGCAATACGGGAAAGAAACCGAACCGCCAGACCGGGTACAACATCCGGCAGATAGATAATCGTTGGGATATTTCGCAGACGTGCTGCCAGAAACAGAGGAACACACACATACCCCCCCGTGCCGAGAATAGCGACAGGTTGCAAATCTTGCAAAAGCCGCAAAGCTGCAAGCGTTCCTGCCATCAGCGTGGCTATATTGCGCAGCAGCACCAGCGGTGACCGCCCGCGCAACGCCGCCGTCGGTAGCGCATGATAGGGCAGGCGACTCTCCTGTGCAACAATGCGCTGCTCCATCCCACCGATACTGCCAATATAGACCAGCTCCTTTGCCAATGATGGCTGGTCAATTGTGCTGACGCCAGAAACCCCTTGCTCCTGGTCGGCTCTCCCGCGATTGTCGAAGAGTACTTCTGCGACTGCGAGCGCGGGGTAGACGTGTCCTCCTGTGCCGCCCCCACTCAGGCAAAAACGCTGCCATATCGCGGGTTCTCTGCGCAAAAGAGGTAAGAGCTGGTGAGCGAAAGACCATAGGGACATCATGGGTGTGTGTCTCCTCTACACGGTCTGGTATCGTATGGCGTGAAATGTTCAGGAGGATGCCAATGCCCGCCATACACATGATGAGCGATGTACCCCCATAGGACAGAAACGGTAAGGTCAGTCCCGTGAAAGGTATCAATGAAGTCGTAACCGCAATGTTAATCATAGCTTGAACGAAAATCCACGTCGTAATACCCACCGCAACCAGCGATGCAAATGGGTCGGTTGATCGGGTTGCAATACGGAAGCCACGATAAGCAATCAGGGCAAATCCTCCCAGGACAATCAACGTCCCGATTAACCCCAACTCTTCGCCAAGAATGGCAAAAATGGCATCCGTATGGGCTTGCGGAAGCCATTGAAACTTCTGGCGTCCTTGCCCCAACCCCGTGCCAAATATCCCCCCACTCCCAAGAGCATACAGCGCGTGAATAGGCTGATAGCCATAACTATCATAATACTTCCACGGATCCTTAAACGCTGCAATACGGGCATTCTGATGTGCCAGATTGATCAGCAGCCAGAACGCTGTCACACTCACACCCGTTGCCCCCAGAATATGGATAAGATTAGCACCAGCCACAAAATAAATCGCGGCTGCGATGAAAAACAAGATAATCGTTGTTCCACGGTCTGGCTCAAGCATAACCAGCCCGCACACAATTCCCAGAATAATAGCCAGCGGCAGCAACCCATACGTCACATTGCTCAAGCGGTCGCTGCGCTGCGAAAGCCAGTTAGAAATATAAATAATCAACGCGAGTTTCGCGACTTCGGATGGCTGCATACTGAATGTGCCACCCCCAAACCGTATCCAGGCGCGAGAATTATTCACTTTGGTCATCGTTTCCGGCAAGATAAGCACCAGTACCAGCAACACCAGTGCCGTACCCATAATCGGAATCGAATACCGCTTCCAGACCTCGTAGTTGATATTTTGAAAAACAAACAATGCACCGAGGCCAAGCACTGCCCCGATTATCTGCCGAAACAGATAATAATACTGCGTATTATGCACGTTGTAGGCTTCGACAAAGCTTGCGCTATAGACCATCACAAGCCCGATGCCTACCAGAGCCACAACCGTGACGAGGAGAATATAATCAGGTTTGCGTTCTGTTTTATCGAAAAACACGTTTCTCCTCCCCTCCATGCACTGTTGGTACATATGGTTTTGGTGATAGCGTAGCGGGCTGGCAGTGCCAAAACCCTTGCCTGAGCCAGGCACGCCCCCGGTACCCTCAGTGTTTGAACGGACGTTGCCAACAGAGTTCTCCTGCAACCAGCATTAGAGCGGTGGCGTAATAAACAGCGTGAGTACCACCAATCCGATGCAAAATCCAGCAACCCCTGCCCAGCCTTGTACGGAAACCTTGCGCTCAATCTGGGGCGGCCAGAACCTGCGGTCAACGGTGTAGTGCGGAACCAGCAATCGTCCGCTGACCGCACCGCCGAATAGCCCACCAAGATGGGCAAAATTATCAATCACGCCTCCCGCACTGAGGCCAATAAGAATATTGATCACTATGATGCTCAGCATATTCTGCAGTTGTCGTCGCCCGATTTCCCCCAGAATATCGCGGGACGTATAGAAAAAAACCGCCAGCCCGCCAATCAACCCGAAAATAGCCCCACTTGCCCCCACCGAAGGATGCGGCGAAAATGCATACGAAGCAACCCCGCCGGCAATACCAGAAACAAAATAGAGAGCTACAAAGCGGCCGGTTCCATAAATACGTTCGGCTTCTGGCCCCAGCACATAGAGCGCAAAACCATTGAACAGAATATGCAACAACCCGCCATGCAAAAACATCGCCGTGATAAATCGCCAGTACTGCCCTTGATAGATCAGCAGATTTTCCTTCCAACCCATAAGCTGCAAAACACCGCTGATTGGATTGAAGATATTTGTGTTTGGCAATCCGGTGAAATGTAAAACAATGAAACTCAGCACGAGGGTTGCCAGATAGACCAGGATATTGATGCCAAGTAATACCCAACTGGCCCATACACGGTTGGTACCCAGTGGAAGACGGACAGGCTGCGATGGTGTTTCGGGCGTCGGGTGTTCAATCATCAGTATCCATTCAATCTATTCTCTTACTTTCCAGCGTATGCACAATACGGCGAAATTCCTCGCCGCGGTGAAACTCATTGCGAAACATCCCAAAACTAGCAAAACCAGGCGAAAGCAACACCGTATCGCCAGGGAGAGCAAGATGTTGGGCAGCGCGGATAGCCTCCGCAAAATCATCATACGGACCACGGACTCGCAGAAAGGTGCCACACAACTCGACCTGCATTCCCTGCAAAATCTGCGCCACCTCCTGCTCAAGCCGGCTGGTAGCATTGCCGTGCAGCAGAATCAGTGCTTTCGCACGTTCGACAATACGGGCAGGAAACGTCCCATTATCCAACCCCTTGTCTGCCCCCCCGGCTATCAATATCACCGGGGTATCAAAACTGTTGAGTGCAGCAACCGCGGCTGTTGGATTGGTTGCCGTTGTATCATTCACATAGGTCACCCCGTCCAGCTCACGTACAAGTTCCAGCCGATGGTCTACCCCGCGAAACTGGCGGACTGCCGTCTGGATATCTATCGGTGGCAGACCAGTGCTAAACGCGAGCACACTGGCTGCCAGCACATTCTCCACATTATGCGCCCCCCGCAGCGGAATATCACTGACGGCAAAAAGCACCGTATCCCCACAAACAACCATCCCATCGGCCCGCACCCGGCAATCCGCCCGATGGTCCGCTTGATTGCTGAAGGTAAGCACCCGTCCATTGAACTGCGTGCCCCACGTACCAGCCTGTGCTTCAACTTCATTCAGCACGAGGATATCTTCTGCCTGCTGATAGCGAAAAATCTGTTGCTTGGCCTGGATGTATTCTTCCATCGTCCCATGATAATTCAAATGATCCGGCGAAACATTGGTGATACAGGCATACGCAGGACTGATCCCGGCCCGTCCCAGGCTGACCAGTTGAAAACTGCTCAACTCCAGCACCACAGGCGTTGTAGGGGTGATACGCTCCAGGGCTTCCAGTGCCGAAACACGCAGATTGCCAGCAACCACCGTATCGGGGGAGCGTTGCCGCAACATAGCACCCGTGAGCAATGCAGTAGTCGTTTTGCCTTTTGTACCGGTGATGCCTACTATCGGGCCAGGACAAACGCGAAAAAAAAGCGTCATCTCGCTTTCGACGCGGGCTCCTGCTTGCAGAGCCATCTGTATCCAGGGAGAGTTGGGTCGAACCGCGGGGTTGGCGACAATCATCTCGTGATTGGTAAAATCCTCTTCCCGATGTTCGCCAAACACATAGTGGATGGTTCCCGAACCCTCTTCTTCTGCCGCTTTTTGCAGCGCAGCCAGCGGTTTTTGCAATACTTCAGCCGAGGATTTATCTGTGATGGTAACATGAATGCCCTGACGCAGCAGCCAGCGAGCAACCCCCAGCCCGCCACCATGGACGCCCAGGCCCATAACCAGTACCCGGTCTGGAAGGTTTCTTGACAGCTTCGTCGGTCGTTCTCCCATCTTGCCCCTTTCCTTCGCAACAAACTGTCGGGTTGAGTGGTATTTTTGTGCGACGTGGCCGCACAAAAATACTACTCAACCCATCGTTTCAAATGTGGTATGCTGTTGTTGCGGCAGAGCAGCAACAACAGCATACCATGCATCACGCATCAATCATCGCTCATTACTACTACTTACAGGGTAGCACCCTCAACAGGTTTCACCTGTATTGTGTGCTGCTTACGCACGGTAAAGAACGCAC
>CAYFVX010000080.1:0-9993 GCA_964346425.1 uncultured Chloroflexaceae bacterium
CCGCATGAGAAAGGCATGGTGGCACTTGTTTGCGCGAAATTTCGGTAGCTTCATGGGCATGGGAACATGCTTCCCGCACACACCCCGAAAGTCCGCGTATGGTGGCACCACCCATCTTCTACTTGCGCTCATAGGTTCCCATAAGCCGGGTTTCAGCCAGAATATGGCTTTGCATGGCTGCCTCAACCTCGCTCTTTGTTGCTCCCGGTGCAAGATTGAGGGGAGCGACATCAAGCGCGTAGAGCTTGAAAAAGTAGCGGTGTGGTCCATGTCCAGGTGGTGGGCACGGCCCACCATAGCTCATTTTCCCAAAATCATTTTTACCACCTATTCCCACTCCACTGACACCTTCTTCAAGCATCTGTGTTGTGCCGGGTATATCGAAAAGTACCCAGTGGACAAACGTGCGTCCTGGAGCATCCGGATCATCCATAATCAATGCAAAGCTCTGCACATCTGCTGGCGCATTCTCCCATTGCAATTCAGGGGAGCTATCGGCTCCTTCACAGGTGTGACGTGCTGGTATTGCTTCTTCTTGCTGAAACGCGGTACTTGTCAGATTCATTGATTCACCTCCTGCTAACCCATTCGTTGAATGGTCTGTTTCTGACACAACAGCGTTATCCCCTTGCGAAACCGTTGTTGATGGCGTGGACATATCCTCACCAGAAGCCTCAGTTTCAGCCGCCGCTTCGGGCGATGGCTGAATGGATGGCTGGTTCAAACCACAACCAGCTATGAGCAACAGGCATCCCCACACCATCATGATAGTCGTTCCAGTTCTTTGCCTTTGCATCCCTGTGTTATTCGAGCGCATATGTCTCTCCTCTGCGTGCTCTCGCAAAATCACCATGTATCTTGCGACAGAATGCGATCAATCTCCGTGATAACTTCTTCAGAAAGCTCCACTTCCGCAGCCCACACATTGTCTTTCACCTGTGCAGGCTTTGTGGCACCGGTAATAACGCTGCTGACTCCTGTATGCCGCAATATCCATGCCAATGCAAGCTGGGCGCGAGAAATGCCGAGCATGTCGGCAATTGGTTTAAGCTGGCGGACTTTTTCGACCGATTGCCTGGTCATATACCGTTCGCGAGCCCACAGCTCTCGGGAAAAGCGCGTATCTTCTGGGACACCCTCATCATATTTCCCCGTCAACATCCCCATCGCCAGCGGCGACCATGTGACCAACCCGATACCTCGTGGTTCAGTGACTGGCAGGATGTTTTTTTCGACGCGTTCTCGATGCAACATGGAATATTCAGGCTGTTCTGCGTGGGGTGGGATAAGCTGATACTTCTCGCAGAGTTCCGTCAGTTCAAACAGTTGGTGTGCTTCCCATTCAGAGGTTCCCCAATAGTGAACCTTGCCACGCTGGATAAGGTCGTGCATTGCACGGGCCGTTTCGAGCAACGGCGTTTCCGGATCGGGCCGGTGGCAAAAGTATATATCTACATACTCGATACCAAGCCGTTGCAGGCTCTTGTCTATGCTTTCCATAATATGCTTACGTGAAAGTCCGCGATCATTGACATCTTCACTCATCGGCCAGAAAACTTTGGTGGAGATAACCAGCTTATGGCGCGGATATTGCTGCAATATCTTGCCCATTTGCTTTTCTGCTTCCCCTTTGCCATAAATATCCGCCAGGTCAAAAAAATTCACACCATGCTCGTAGGCCGTTTCAACCACCTGGCGAGCAGCATTTTCCGCAACTTTCCCTTCACCATAATTTATCCAGCCACCCAGAGCGACCTTGCTCACCTTCATACCAGCATTGCCAAGTCTTCGATACCTCATCCTATTTCCTCCATATGGCTATCCTTCCTTTTCTGGAGTATAACATTGCCGCGTGAGGATGCAACTGCTTCAGCAACGCTTCAGCAACGCTTCAGCAACGCTTCAGCAACGCTTCAGCTATTTGACAGCAAGCTGTCACCCCTTTGCTGCTATAATAAAGACGCAGAAAACAGTAGCTACTGGCAAGCGATAGACCGAGAGAATAACCAACCATCATATGTGTCATAACGATACCGATCAATGGCGCACAAGACACAACAACAGGAGGCTTCAAATCATGAAAAAGCGACTCATGCATCTTACGCTACTGGTAGCTCTGCTGGCGAGCCTGGTCATCCTGCCGCTGCAGCAGACAGGCCAGGTTCAGGCGCAGGGAGAAGTGCCCAACACCTATCCGCCCTATCGCGCACACTATTTCGCAGAGACAGGACATTCCGCGGTCAACTGGTTTCTGGAAACATGGCAGAAAACCCCGAACGCGCTCTTTGTCCTGGGATATCCGATATCAGAACCATTTATCGAGGAAAGTTTCACCAATCCGGGCGAATACTATCGCGTCCAATACTTTGAACGTGCCGTACTGGAAGAACACCCGGAAAACTTTGGCAAAGAAGGCAACAATTATTATGTGCTGGGACGTCTGATGGGACGACTGGCGGCGCAGGGCCGTGAGAATGCCCCCGCCTTCCAGATGGTCGAAAACCCTGGCGATGGCAACTGGTTTGCTGAGACGGGGCATACCCTGCGCAACGAACCAGCTCCGTTCCGCACATTCTTTGAGCAAAATGGCGGACTGGCAACTTTTGGCTATCCCATTTCTGAACAGTTTGAGGAAGTCAATCAAGCCGATGGACAGACCTATTGGGTGCAATACTTTGAACGCCAGCGGATGGAATGGCATCCGGAAATCGAAGATCCGCAGTATCAGATTTTGCTGGGCTTGCTGGGCAGTGAATATCGCCACATGCATCACGCCAGCAACGATGCGTTCGATTACCGACCTGCCCGAAAAAGCTTGCCCCAACCATTCATTTACGGGTACAATGCGACGTTATATAGTGACGGGGAAGCCTGGCAGGACCGCAAACGTGCCTTGCAACTCTCCAAAAACTCCGGGGTCAACTGGATACGCCAGCAAATTGCATGGAAGGACTTGCAGGATGCGTCCGGTGAAATCTACTGGGGTGAGTTAGATGATATAGTGCAGGATTCGCATGCGGCTGGTGTCAACCTGTTGCTCTCCGTGGTGCAGGCACCATCCTGGGCAACACCGAATGGTTCACATGGCCTGCCGTCCCGCGAACATTTCAGCACCTTTGCCAGTTTTATGGGGCAGATGGCGGCTCGCTATCGCGGTCGCGTGCAGGCGTATGAAATCTGGAATGAACAGAACCGCGCCTGCGAAAATGGCGGCGATTGCAGCACGGCTGGTGGTATTGGTGGTCAGGTTGCCAGTGCCGATTACTATGTGGATATGCTGGCGGCAACCTACGATGCGATTAAAGCCAACGACCCCTATGCGATTGTCGTGAGTGGTGGCCCGACATCCACCGAGACCAATCATCCCGACATTGCGATGAGCGATGTGATGTATATTCGCGAGATGTTGAGCCATCCCAATTTCCGTGCAGATGCAGTGGGAGTTCACCCTGGTGGTCAGAACAATTCGCCCGATACGATGTGGCCGGATAATCCGGGGCCGCAACCCTGGCAGAATAGCCGCGAGTTCTACTTCCGTCGTGTGGAGGATATCCGTCAGGCGATGGTGGATGCGGGCAGAGGTGATTTGCAGATGTGGATTACCGAATTTGGCTGGGCAACTGCCAATACCACGCCCGGCTATGAATATGGCAATGAAATATCGTTTGAAACGCAGGCTGACTGGATCGTTCGCGCCTTTGAGAAAGGCCGTGTTGAGTATGCGCCGTGGGTTGGAGCGATGTTCCTCTGGAACTTGAACTTTGCGGTTGCCTGGCAGGGAGCACATGGCGACCCGTCGCATGAACAGGCATCGTTTGGAGTATTGAACCCGGACTGGAGTCCCCGTCCGGCGTGGCACGCAATTCAGGCAATGAAGAAGGAGTAAGCCAGGGGCGAGTGCCATCAGTGGCAGGACAAACACGAACCACTCGCAAGCGCAGTGCTTGCGGGTGGTTGTGAAAGTTTTGTACCTGCCAGGTTGTACCTTTTCGGGTATCCTCGTCCCCGACGATAAGCTAATTGTAAGCATTGTAAGGAGAGAAACAACAGTATGAACACATGGTTGACCAACCGAAACAGCATCAAGACTATTGGTCTCTTGCTCATTCTCGCAATCTTTATCACGGCATGCGGCGGCTCCGCAGCACCAGAACCAGCAACCCAACCGGCGGAAGATGAAACAACCAGTGAAGCGACGGCGACCAACACAGATGAACCCGCAACAGGGAATATCGAGGATACGGCTCCTATCTCTGACACGATGGACGAAATGCAAACCGAACCCGTAACAGATACTCAGGATGAGGCTGGTGAACCAACTGAGACCGTGACCGACACGATCGCAATGGATACTCAGGAGACGGATCAACCATCCGAATCATCCGCAGATGGTAACGCACCGCTTAAAACTGACTATCTGGAGTTTGGCGTTGTTCCGCATCTCTATTACACCGACTACGAACGTGCGTTGCAGTTGACCCAGAACGCCGGGTTCGACTGGATACGCCAGCAGGTGGTCTGGAAAGATATGGAGATGTTTGAGCCAGAAAACAAATATGTCTGGGACCAACTCGATCCCATTGTGGAGGCAGCTAACAACTACAACCTGAAATTAATGATCAGCATTGTGCAATCTCCCGAACAATACAACCCGCAGCACGGATTGCCAGAAAACCCGGAAGACCTGGGGAACTTTGTCGAGGCAATGGTGCAGCGGTATGGCGACAAAATCCAGGCATATGAAATCTGGAACGAACAAAATCTGGCGCATGAAACCGGCGGACGTATTGTTCCCGAAGATGTCGGAAACTATGTGGAAATCTTGATGGAGTGTTATACCCGTATCAAAGCGATTAATCCGGATGTTTATGTGCTGGCTGGTGCGCCTTCAACGACTGGTTTTACGCGTGAAGATGTTGCGCTGGCCGACCTCGATTATTACCGAGCGATGTATTCCTACAAAGATGGCATCATAGATGGGTACTTTGATGTGCAGGCTGTCCATCCGTCTGGTTCCGCCAACCCGCCTGATACCATCTGGCCCGATAATCCGAGCGATGCCGAAGGCTGGACGGATGATAGCACCTTCTATTATCGCCATATCGAGCATGTGCGCGAAATCATGGAAGAGTATGGTCTGGGCGACCATCAGATATGGATTACCGAATATGGATGGGCAACGGAAAATACCTCGCCTGGTTATGAGTTTGGCAACCAGGTCACGTTTGAGGAGCAGGCAGAATACATCACCGGTGCCATGCAGCGCACGTATGAGGAATATCCCTGGGTAGGGGTTATGTTCCTCTGGAATCTCAATTTTGCGGTGACATGGAACGAACACCTGTCGTTCTTGCAGCAGAAGGAAGATATTACTGAAGAGGAAAAAGAGATGATAGACCTCTTCTGGAACGAGGATGATCCGGCCCAGCCGTTGCATGAGCAGGCATCGTTTGGTATTTTGAGCGGTGACTGGACACCACGTCCAGCGTATAATGAAGTGCAACGTCTGATAGCCGAAATCAAGCAAGAGCAGGGCAGAGAATAATGTCAGTGCTGAGTGCTGAGTGGTAGCACATTTGGATAATCGGGCAAGGAACCACGAATACCACGAATACTACGAATGGCTCTCTCTCATAGGAATAATTGAGAGAGCCATTCTGCCGGGAGGGGGGAAACCAGATGTATCTTGAAGCGTGTACGGTACGCAATGTCAAATGTTTTGCAGAAATCACGCTGGATTTCCGCAACCCCGATGGAAGCATCCGCCTGTGGAATGTACTGATTGGCGAGAACGGCACGGGCAAAACCACCCTGTTGCAAGTTCTCGCTCTTGCGCTGATGGGGGAGAAAGCGGCTTCTGTGCTGGTACCCCGACCAACAGGATGGGTACGCAGTGGGGCAACACAGGGTGAGATAGCGGCAAAGTCTGTTCGGGTTGGATACGACTCGTTCTCCTGAAGTAGCCGACATGCTGCAAAAGTATGATAATTTGCTTGCGAAGCGTATGCAAGAGACACTGACTGTCGAAGAAGCCACCCTGCTTGCCACCATAGAAGACGAGCTGAGAAAAAAATCTCTCGTTGCCAGGGGAAACGCCTGAGCAAAGAGCACAACATCAGCGCATGCAAGCGTACATACGCAAAACGATGCAACAGGAGCCAGAACAATGAAGTATGTGTCCCGAACGAATGCTCCGCCACCACTAACGCGATGGGCAGAACGATGGACACAAGAGATCAAGGATGCACTTGAACGGTATCAGAGTGGTGCAGGTCCTGCTCCTGCACCGTTGCTCTGGAATAAATATCGGAAGAACTATGTGCAAGAAGCTCTCTATACCATGTTCCACGGCAAATGTGCGTATTGCGAGTCGAAGATAGGCCACATAGACTATCTCCACATTGAACATTACCGACCAAAAAGCAAATACCCGGAACTTACCTTTCAGTGGGAAAATTTCCTTGCTGCTTGCACAAAGTGTAACACCAACAAAGGCGATACGTTCCCGCTTGACGAAGCGGAGTCGCCACTGCTCATAGATCCTTGCATAGATAATCCTGCGCAGCATATGTGGTTTATCAACGCGCGGCTTGTACCGTTGACTCGTCGCGGACAGGTTACATGCGATGTCATCAAACTGAATCGTGATGATCTTTTCGACCAGAGGCGGGAGCAATTGAGAAGAGCCTGGTACATTTACCAGACAGTGTGTGATTATAGAGCCAGCGGCAATACAGAACTTGAGCAGGAGGGACAAGCAATTCTTGACGACCTGGTGTCTGAGAGCGCGGAATTATGCTGCAATGATGCAACAGGTTTTTCAAGAGATTGCGGATGGACTTCAGCTATTCCCCCTCTAACTCCATGTTCGGGTGAAGCGTTGCAAAAACTGGTGCGATAGAGCGCATTGCAGCGGCTCATCACTCATCACTCGTCACTGGTATAGCCTCACCCCCAATGCCGCGTACACCCTTTGTGCAAAGGAAAGAGCATCTTCTGCAACCAGCCAACTCTCGGCCGTTTTCTCCGCCATATGCCGCAGAATATCCTGGTGGGGAGTGGGCAGTTCGATAGCAGGCAGCAAAAAGCCCTCCGCGTGCGGCTGCATCCTCACTGCTGGTGGTTGCACCAGGCCGGCCTGTGCATAACCCGCCAGCAACGCCTGCTCTACAGGTAGCGCAACCAGCCTGAGCTGGGCATTTCCCTCCGCAACGACCCGATAGTATGTCGCCTTGCCGCGGTGCCGCTTGCGCCGCACAATCCAGCCAGGACAGAGCATAACCCCCGGTTGTCCCTGTTGCTTCAGCACTGCATCTGGTGTCCAGGTGAGTTGCCGAAGGTCAAAATGGCTGAACCGTTCATTAGCATTTTGCAGCGAGTAAAATTGCGCTTCAGCCAGCGGCTCGGCGGGTGGCAAAGCAGGCAGTGCCTCGATAGCATCATCCAGGGGAGACACCCGAAACCCTTTGTTGCGTAGACGCGCCAGCACAATCTCCCGTCGCTCCGCGTTCAGCACAAACAGCATACCCTGAAACATCCCCTCACCCTTGACCAGAGCGGGAATACCGCGATTGCGGATAAGAAAATGGTGGGGGCGGATTTCTTCAAAGTCTTTGCGCTGCCGTTTCTTTGTGGCAGTCTGCTTGTCTGGAGATGAGCGTTTTGCCATAGTCCTTATCAGGGATGCCGAAAGAATGACTTTTACCACAGATGGACACAGATACACCCAGAGACTGGATAGGAGAGCACCTCACACGGGGAGAAAAGAGTTTGCGGGACATGAACGTCCCGCAAACTCCCTGGATGTTTTAGTTCCACACGTTTTTGCCTATGGTATCCAGGCAGTACGCAGTTCCTATTCTCCCAGATTCAAGTTGATACCTTCTCGTCACTTTTGCGAGAGCGGGTGATACACTTGCCACTCATCACTCATCACTCATCACTCATCGCTTATCACTGGTATCACTTGGGTATTGACTGAATAGCATGCCAGGCTGGTCGTGGACTCCAGTCCGGGTTGAGTACACTGAAGGATGCCTGTTCGTGCATCGGGTCGTTGTGTGCGCCCTGCCATGCAACGGAGAAGTTCAAATTCCACAGGAACATCGCCTGCACTTCAGGATATTCATAGCGGCCCATGTTGAAGGCTCGCACAATCCAGTCGGCCTGCATCTCATAAGAAATCTCATTGCCATATTCATAGCCGGGCGTCGTATTGGCGGTTGCCCAACCAAACTCCGTCACCCACAAGGGGATATTACCGCGGCCTGCTTCTTTCGCCGACTGAATAACGTCCTCGATACGGCGGAAATAGAACTCACGGCTGTTCTGCCAGGGTTCTGGCCCCGGGTTATCCGGCCACATCGTATCGGGTGGGTTATTGTGTCCACCAGGATGAACCCCTATTGCATCTGCGCGGAAGTTGGGATGCCCCAGCATATCGCGGATATAGGCCGTGTCGCTCATCGCAATATCGGCACGATTGGTTTCGGTGGATGTCGGCCCACCGCTCACGACAATCGCGTTGCCGTCGCTGGCTTTGATCGCATCATAAGCAGCCGCCAGCAAATCTACATAGTAATCGGCACTGGCAACTTCGCCCCCAATACCGCCAGCCGTCTGGCAATCGCCACCATTTTCGCAAGCGCGGTTCTGCTCATTCCAGATTTCATATGCCTGGACTCTGCCCTGATAACGCGCTGCCATCTGCCCCATGAAACTGGCAAAGGTACTGAAATGTTCGCGGGATGGCAATCCATGCGAACCATTTGCGGTTGCCCAGGATGGCGACTGCACCACGTTGATCAATATCTTCATACCGGCATCATTGACATCTTGAACGATGTCGTCCAACTCTGCCCAGTAAATCTCACCAGAAACGTCATGCAGGTCTTTCCAGGCAATCTGCTGGCGAACCCAGTTGACGCCTGAGTTCTTGGAGAGCTGCAGGGCTCGCTTGCGGTCCTGCCAGGGAGACCCATCAAAGTACAAGGTCACGTTGTAGCCATAGATGAAATCTCCGCCCTGTGCTGAAGATGGGGGGGGCGTGCTGCTGCCTTCTGGCGGGGTATCTGGCGACTCTGGCGCAAAGGCTGGATTGTCCTGGTGATGTTGCTGGGCATATTCACTCCCAAGCAGACCAAGCAAAATCTGATACTGCGGGTCTTCGTTTTCCGGGTGCCATTCCATGCGCTGACGCTCAAAGTATTGCACCCAATAGGTTTGCCCGTCGGCCTGGTTGACTTCCTGGAACTGTTCAGAAATGGGATAACCGAAGGTCTCCACGCCGCCGTTCTGTTCCCAGAACGTGCGGAACGGAGCCGGGTCATTGGTCAATGTATGCTGGGTTTCAGCAATCCAGGTGCCATTATTCGGGTCGGCCACCGGCTGAAAGGGAGCTTCAGCCTCGCGGCCCTGTGCGGACAATTTGCCCATCAGACGGCCCAGGATGTAGTACTGGTTGTCTTGAACCCCAAAGTTCTCCGGGTGTTCTTCCAGCACGGCACGTTGAAAGTATTGGACACGGTAGGTTTCGCCAGGATTGGTGAAACTCTCTTCTTCAAAAGGTTGTGAAATGGGATACCCTAAGGTAAAGACCGCGTTGGGCGTGTTGCGCCACTTTTCCAGGAAATAGCCACTTGCCCAGTGGTTGGTTTCTGGAAAAAATTGTGCATCATTCTGTGCCTGACTGGATTGTGGAACGGTAAGCAGCGATGCAAATATCGCCAGAAACAGAAAGATTGACAATCCACGTTTAAACATACGCAAAAAAACCTCCTTAAATTAAGCTACGGTCCATTTTTGTTTTCTCAGACAGAAAAGACCACGCGAGAATATATCATACCACAAAAGAGCGTACTCCGTGGAGAGTGGGGCAAAAACCTGTCACACCCAGGAGACTGCACGTGGGGGTATCATACCAGGTTCGGATGAATAGTTTCTTTTCACCACGGAGACATGGAGGCACAGAGAGAACAGGGTTTCCCCTTCTCT
>CAYFVX010000081.1:0-8640 GCA_964346425.1 uncultured Chloroflexaceae bacterium
GGGGTTTGGGGCTGCGCCCCAATGGGAAATATGCGTTAGCTTCATGCGTATGGGGAACTCCACTGCAAGCTCTGCTTGCAAACGAGCATGAAATGCACAGTAGGGCATGCCAGCCCATTCTCGTGGGGTTTGTGGTAGTTGCGGCGTAGCCGCAAAAATTATAAACACCACTCCAATCAGGTTGCGAGGGAATAGATTTCCCTTATCTATGGAGGAGTTATGAAAAAGACACGCTTTCAGCCAGACGTTCACGGCTTTGCTTTTGCCAATTCGTGGAGTTTTGAGCCGTCTGAACTCAACCAGATGAACGATACCTTGCATCATTCGGTCGGTGGAGCGATAGGTTCACTTTCCAGCTCACTCGCTTCGCTCGGAAAAACGCTGATTGAGCCAGTGATGAACAATTTTGTCGGGGCTGCGGAGCCGATCTATTACGGATTGTGTGGCGGGATGGCTTTTGCCGCCCTGGACTATTACAAGCTTGGCAAGCAAATACCACGCGGCAAAGACGAACAAGACCAGCCACGACGTGAGGACGCATCAGGAAAGGTGTTGCGCGATTATCTCTGGCGACGACAACTGGAGAGCATGGGGGGGAATTTTCCCGGCCTGCTTTCCTGGATGACGATGCTGCATATGGGATTTATGACTGGCGGTGGTGGCTGGTTGCTTGAACGAACAAAAGAAGAGTGGGCAAACCTGAAGCAACACGTTGATCAGGACGAACCCTGGCCGATTTGTCTGATTGGCAATACGCAAAACCCTTTCTACAACCACCAGGTGCTGGCCTATGGGTACGATGATCCGGGCGATGGAACGGGAGTGTTGTATCTGTATGATATGAACTGTCCAAACCGTGAGCACAAAACGCTGCTCGATTTTCGGGGGAGCGAACTGGCCGCGCAGGAGAGTTGCTCAGACACGCGGCGTGGTCCATTGAAGGGGTTTTTCTGCGAGCACTATACCAATGCGCAACCACCTGAGCTAGTTGATTTCTAGCATCTGGCTGTGGGGTGTTTTTGCGGCGTAGCCCATTCGCATGAAGTTAAGCGGTTTGCCGCTTGGCAAAGCGGGGGGTTGGGGGTTGCAAACCCCCGAAAACATGCTTTTTGTTGTCTTTTTTTGCGGCTACGCCGCAAAAAAAGACAACAAAAGGGGGCCTGGGGCTGCGCCCCAGTGGGAAATATACGTGAGCTTCATGCGCATGGGGTGTTTTTGCGGCTACGCCGCAAAAACACCCCACAGCCACTACATTTGCGTTTTGCAATCCCCAATTATTCCATGACTATTAAAGGTCTTACGTCAAGTTGGGAGCGCGAGGGGCATGCCGCCAACGCTTTTTTCTGGCTGTTGCAAAGTCTTATGTCATATGACGTAAGACTTTGCAACAGCCATGCCAAATATCCCCGCCATGCTTGCCCTCATACCATGCGTCAGGTATAATACAAGATGGTTCTCCATACAATAACCAGGAACAATGCTGTTCACACAGAGCATTTACCGCTTCTATCAAACCCAAAAGAAGTATCAAATAGATTTGAGGGAAGGAACAAAACAACCATGTTCGACTGGTTGAAAAAAATAAATCCTTTTGCTGAAACAGAAGACAAAGTCCGCAAACAGTATCAATCAGAAGTTGAACGTATCAATCGTCTGGAAGCAGAATATGAACAACTCTCTGATACAGAATTACGTCTGAAAACTGATGACTTTCGTAACCGCCTGGAAGATGGCGAAACGCTTGATGATGTCCTGCCGGAAGCCTTCGCCGCTGTGCGTGAGGCTTCGCGCCGCACGATTGGCATGCGCCATTATGATGTACAACTTATCGGCGGCATCGTGCTCCACCAGGGAAGAATAGCGGAAATGAAAACGGGTGAAGGGAAAACGCTCGTCGCCACCCTGCCGCTCTATCTCAACGCCCTCGCCGGCAAAGGGGCGCACCTGGTCACGGTGAATGACTATCTGGCACGACGTGACGCTGGCTGGATGGGCCCCGTCTATAATTTGCTCGGCATGAGCATTGGCTTTATTGGTCACGATTTCTCCGCCCTCTTTGACCCGGAATACGTAGACCCGAGTGAGACGCTGGAAGATGAACGGCTGGTTCACTGGCGCCCATGCAGCCGACGCGAAGCCTACCGTGCCGATATTACCTATGGAACCAACAATGAGTTTGGCTTCGATTACCTGCGCGACAATATGGTCCATAGCTTCAAAAATCTCTCGCAACGCGAACACTATTATGCCATCGTTGACGAAGTGGACAACATCCTCATAGACGAAGCGCGGACCCCGCTTATCATCAGCGGGCCAGCCAGCAAATCCAGCGACCAGTATGCCCGCTTGGCCCAACTGGTCAGTGGCCTGCGGGCCGGGCGTGTATCGCCCGATGAAGTCAAAAAGGGAGTAGAACCCGATGGCGATGCCCTCATAGACCTCAAGACTCGTAGCGTCGTGCTGACCGAGCAGGGCTTGGAAAAGGTTGAAGCGCAAATCGAAGAACTGGGGACGGGCGAAAGTGTGTATGACCCGCAACACGCCCTCCTCACTCATTACCTGGAAAACGCTCTCAAAGCGAAATTCATCTTCCATCGCGACAAAGACTACGTGGTGCAAGAGGATGAGGTCATCATCGTTGACGAGTTCACCGGTCGCTTGATGCCCGGCCGCCGCTGGAGCGATGGGTTGCACCAGGCGGTGGAAGCCAAAGAAGGTGTCCAGGTGCAACGTGAATCGACCACCTACGCAACGGTGACCTTTCAGAACTACTTCCGCATGTATGAAAAGCTGGCAGGTATGACCGGTACGGCCGAAACCGAGCGCGAAGAGTTTGCCAAAATCTATGATCTTGACGTGACCGTCATCCCCACCAACAAGCCCTGCATCCGCGAAGACCACGCGGACCTGATCTACCGCACCGAAGATGCCAAGTTCAAAGCCGTGATCAACGACATCCGCGAACGTACCGCACAGGGGCAACCCATCCTGGTGGGCACCACCGCGGTCGAATCGTCCGAACGGCTAAGCAACCAGATTATGCGCGACCTGGGAACGCTCATTCGGAGTGGCGAAATTGACTTTCATGTACTGAACGCGAAACAAAACGCCGATGAAGCCGCTATCATTGCCCAGGCGGGCAAACCAGCCACTGTCACCATCGCAACCAATATGGCCGGCCGTGGGACGGACATCCTGCTTGGCGGCAATCCGGAATCGCTGGCTTCCCGTCATCTGCGCGAAATCGGGTTTACCCGTGAAGAGTTGCAAGATCTGGCAGAAAGTCTCTTTGGCAGCCAGAAAAAAGGCGTGATGCAGTCCATTATTGCTCGCAGTGATGGGCGACTCAGCGAAGACCTGATACCCGCCTTGCAGCATTTGCAAGCGTCGTATGAACAGGCGATGAAACAGATTGAGGAACGCGGGGAAAATATCTACCTGGTGCAAACCGTGCTGGACGATATTCCTCCCGATTACTACGAGGAAAAGCTTGAACTGGTGCGTGCTATCCTGGAACAGAACATGCTGCGTGCCCGCAAAATTGTGCATGATACCGATGCAATCGGCGAAGAAAAAATTGGTGAAATCCAGCGTGTCTATCTTGATGTCATGCAATATCGCAACAATCGCCGCCAACGGCCCGACTTTCTGGCGGAAAAGCTCTTTGAGCGGGTCTATACTGCTCGTGCTCGCCTGGTGCAACTCGTTTTGCGCGGCGATATTGAGCAAGCGCAACAACTGGTTGATGCGACGCCTGGCTTGCCCGCGGAGTACATTGATGATGTCCTCAATATCCAACGCCAGTGCGAAGAAGACCACGAATATGTCAAGCAGAATGGCGGGTTGCACGTCATTGGTACCGAGCGACACGAAGCCCGCCGCATTGACAACCAGCTCCGTGGTCGTGCCGGTCGTCAGGGAGACCAGGGGTCTTCTCGTTTCTATCTCTCGCTTGAAGATGACCTGATGAAACGATTCGGGCGCATGGATACGCTCAAAGGTGTGATGGAAAAAATGGGCGTAGAAGACGACCAGCCGATCGAATCCAACCTGGTGAGCAAAAGCATCGAGAAAGCCCAGGAACGGGTTGAAGGCTTCAACTTTGATGGCCGCAAACATACTGTTGACTATGACGACGTGATGAACAAGCAACGCGAAATCATCTATGCCCGTCGCCGCCGTATCCTCGACGAAGCCGAAGAACAACACCGGCTTGAGACGTTGATAGAACGCTATTATAAGCCAGACCAGTTGCTGCGCGAAATCCGCGATGAACTGCGCAAGACGGCAGACTCGCTCCCAGCCGAGATGGTCCAGGCACGTCTGGCGCGTATCCTGACGCATGTCTCCTTTGATGTGGAAACGTTGCGTGCCAGCAGCGATGAACAACTGCAAGAAATACTGGTTCCCTTGATTGAGCAACAGCAACAAGAATCCATGCATGTCATGCTGGATGAACTGTTTGATATCATAGATTTGCCGGAGGATGCAGAGGATCGTCTGCCAACCATGAATTATGAGGAAGCCCTGGCGTATGTCACCGACGAGTGGCGTGAGCAACGCGAGGGTGACCTGGAAGAGCGTATCAAGTCGCTGTTCGACAGCGAGTTTGAACGGTTGGTAGACCGCTACCTGCACAATTATGAAAGCTGGCTACGCCAGCAGATTCGTGAAGCAGTCGCGGATGCGACCAACCCGGCCAACGACAAGGTCAATGTGTCGCTGGTTACCCGCCGTTTGCTCACGATTATGCCAGAAGTAGAAGAGCTGGATGCGGAAGAGATGACCGAGCTTTCGGCTGAAGCGTTGCAAAAAACGCTGGAAGGATGGATAGCAGACAACATAGACAATGGGCAGAATATCATTCTGCTTGCCCGCGAAATGCGCTCGTTTATCCCCCTGCTGCCAGACCCGCAAGTTTTACCCCCCGGTGGAAACATCTCACAGCAAGCACGGGAGCAGATGTACGAGCAGTATATTCAGCAATATACGCAACGGTACAAAGATGACCTTGCTCCGCTTACCGCCAGCCTGCCAGAGGACGAACAGCAACGTCTTGAGCAAAAAGCAATAGTCTTTCTCCGCGAACAGACGAGGCCCCTGCTTACTACTTCCTCCGTCTCGCAGGAAGCGCGGACCAACGCGCTGAAAGCAATTATCAGCAACGAGGAAGATGTCTTGTTTGAAATCATTGACCAGATGGAAGCGGATACGCTGTTGGAGGTATTGGCGGACGTTGTTGACCGCGCCTTCGACCGCTGGCGTGAGCGTATCGGCATGGAGCAATTAAGCAATTTCCAGCGCACCCTCATGCTACAGACGATTGACCGGGAATGGCAAGAATATCTCACCGCGATGGAAGCCATGCGCCAGGGAATAGGCTTGCAGGCAATAGGCCAGCGTGACCCGCTGGTGCAATACAAGACATCTGCCTTCCGCATGTTTAGCGAACTGCAAGAAAACATTGATCACACCATTGTGCATGGATTCTTCCAGCAATTGCCCAACTATCAGCGACACATTGAGGCATATAAGGCAGAAATGGAGAAGCGCGAGAAAGCAACGCAGGCCGGCTATGAGCTGGTGAGCACCGGCAAAACTGATAAGAAGGGGACAAAGAAAGCCCAACAACCTACCATTCGCCGTGATGCTCCCAAGATTGGCCCGAATGAGCCTTGCCCCTGTGGAAGCGGCAAGAAGTACAAGTATTGTCACGGTCGTCCGGAGGGAGCAGCCGGCGCAACCAGCCGGGGACGCCAGGAGGCAGAGCTGGTTGGTGCGGCCAACAGTGGCGAAGCCATGTCATCAGCAGACACAGACAACACCACGTCCCCACCGGCGCGGGGCAAACCCAAAGGGCGCGGCGCACCATCCCCAACGCAGAGCGCATCACGCAGTAGCAGTGGGGGTGGTGGTGGTGGTGGCGGCAGTAGCCGCAACAAAAAGAAAAAGAAAGCGAAACGCTGAGCATGCGAGAAGGCTACACCCATTTTCACGCTGCCTACCAGCCGGTAGCACATTCGCTTCCGCAATGTGCTGGTTCCAGCCAGGGTGATGGTGAAGCAGAGCCAAAACTGGCACTTATCACCATCACCAACCCGCCTGTCAATGTGCTCAATGCGCAGGTGATTGCCGAACTGAACGCATTGCTTGATGACCTGGCACAACGTGATGATGTCATCGCTCTCATCTTCACCGGCCATGGAGCAAAGAGCTTCATGGCCGGCGCGGACATCCACCAGATGCTCCATGAACTGCATACCGAAGCTGACACACTGGCATTCGTCAACGCTACACATACGGCATTCGGCAAGATAGAGCGGCTGCACAAACCGTGCATCGCAGCCATCAATGGTTTTGCGCTTGGTGGTGGGCTGGAGTTTGCGCTGGCGTGCCACTATCGTATCGCGGACCGCCATGCAAAGGTTGGGCTTCCCGAAGTGAATCTGCGCCTCATCCCCGGATTTGGCGGCACGCAGCGGTTGCCACGCCTGCTCCTTGCACGCGCCGGGCAGGATGGCCTGCACACCGCGCTCCATCTCATGCTGAGCGGCGACCGGATGAACGCTGCTGATGCGCAGGAGGTAGGATTGCTCGACCGGGTAGCCACCGGGCAAGAAGATGCGGTATTGCTGGCAATAGACCTGGTCACGACCAGAAATGAGGAGCTATGGAACGCATACACCCGCCACCAGCAGCTCGCAGCAGCCAGCGATACGCCGCAGACTGATGGTGTAACCAGCACGCTCCAGGCAGTGCTACAAGACGAGACGATGGCACAGTGGGTTCAACAATCACAGGAACAGGAACAGGAACAAGAGCAGAGGCAAGCGGGGCACGAACGGGCCAGACAGCGTATCCTGCAAGCCGTGCAGCACGGATTTCAGCACGGTATTGCCGCCGGGCTACAGCGTGAGGCGCAGCTTTTTGCCGAAGCTCTGGTGACGGACCCGCAGGGCGGCAAACCGGGGATACGTGCGTTTTTGCAGCGGCGTGAGTAGTTGGAAATACAGATAGCACGTAGACCACGAATGGTGGGAATGCTCAACAGGTTTCACCTGTTTTGTGTGCTGCTTGCGCACGGTAAAGAACACACGCAACTGCGTGCCACAGCTTTGGAGTGGGGTTTGTGGTTTTTTCGACTTCGTCGAAAAAACCACAAACCCCACCAGAATGGGGAGCGTGCGGGAACCAGGTTCCCGCACGCTCCCACAAGTGACACCCATTGAGGGTGGGAATGTGCAGATTTTTTTCAGACGACTAAACAGTATAAGCAGAAGGGAGCAACAGCATGAAAACTGATACGTCAACACGTAAACAACATATCCAGGCAATCCTGGACCAACTACCGGATGAAGCACTTGGAGACGTATTAACTTTCCTGGAATTTCTGCACTATAAAAAGCAGCAAAAGATATCCGAGAAACCACGCTATACACCCGTTGTGATGGAAGGTCTCTGGGCCAACATGCATATCAGAGATGAAGACATTGCCGAAGTACGAGAGGAAATGTGGGGTTCTCTAGGAAAGAAAGACCTATGAGTCAGTTTGTCAGTGATACTCACGCGCTTTATTGGTATCTCACTCGTGATTCACGGCTTTCCAGCACAGTTCGCCAGAAATTTCATGAAGCTGATACTGGACATTGCCAGATTTTTATACCTGCAATTATATTGATTGAAATGACCTATCTTGTCGAAAAAGGACGACTGAATAGAGCACCGGTCAATCAAGTATTTGCACTTCTTGATAATCCTGGGGGCAGCTATTCGGTAGCAACCCTTGATCAGCATATAGCACGAGCAATCCAAAATATCCCACGAACGTTAGTACCGGACATGCCAGACAGAATTATCGCCGCGACAGCATATTATCTGAATGTCCCTCTTTTGACCAAAGATACAATGATACAAAAGTCAGGGGCAATCACGGTTATATGGTAAGACTTGAGTTCTATACAGCAAATGAAATCTGATAATCATTCTCAAACAAAGATCGCGGCATAGGACAGAATCACCTGTTACGTCCCCAGTGTAAGCAGTCGCTCATCACTCATCACTCGTCACTGGCATCCTCCCCAGCCGCACGGCAAACAGCGTATTTGCTGCACAAAACACCAGCGTCACCAGTGCCAGCACAGCCAACCCCATCACCAGCACCAGCGGAAACGCCAGCAGTTCTAGCACAGCGAAAAGCGTATGCACCACCTTTGCAAGCGACAATCCCCAGGCACGTCCGCTCCACAGCCCATAGCCGCTGGCAAAGCGTAGCCCATTGAGCAGCGCAAAGCCAGCCGCCACCAGCACCAGCAACATGAGCAGGGAAATATGCGGCGGCAGAAGTTGCGCAGGGAGGAGCGCAAGCAACCCATCCGCAGCCGGGCGTGCCAGCAGCAGCAGCACACCCCCTGCGAGCATCCCGCTCAGCCCCGTGATGATATTGAAGAGCGCCGACGCCCTCCGCCAATCAGAAACCACAGCAAAACCTCTTGGGCAATAGAGCATGCAGCTTGCTGCATGCTGCATGCTTCTTTTTCTCTTTCAACGTTCCTTTTCCCCCATAACTTTGCGCTCACAATTATCCGGTCCAGTGTCCAGTGTCCAGTGTCCAGTGTCCAGTGTCCAGTGTCCAGTGTCCAG
>CAYFVX010000081.1:8740-9906 GCA_964346425.1 uncultured Chloroflexaceae bacterium
TGTCCAGTGTCCAGTGTCCAGTGTCCAGTGTCCAGTGTCCAGTGTCCAGTGTCCAGTGTCCATTATTTGCGTTCTTCCCCGGTCGCTATCGTCACCTTTGCCGCATCCTGGTAGATTTTGCTGATGGAGCAATAATCCTGGCGACCATAGCCATGCCCCTCTGCCAGTTCATAGAGCTGATAGGCAAGCCCGGTCATCATCATCGGCACGCCGAGGGCCCGCGCACTCTCCAGCGCAGCCCCCAGGTCCTTCTGCATCAGGCTGGTGGCGAAACCGGGATCATAATTGTCTTGCAGCATGCGGTCTTTAATCCACTGGTCAAGCAGGAAGTTTGCGCCGGCTGACTGCATAATCACCTCGCGCATCTGGGCAGCATCCCCGCCAGCCTTGACCGCCATGGTGAATGCCTCGGAAATACCGACCATCAGCAAGCCGCAAATGGTGTTGTTCGCCAGTTTGATAACCTCGCCCATGCCGTTTGGCCCGACGTGCGTAATGCTGCGGCCCATCGCATCCAGCAGCGGGCTGGCACGTTCAAACGTTTCCGTTTCTCCACCCACCATAATTGCCAGCTCGCCCTTTGCCGCTCGCTCCGGCCCGCCGCTGATGGGGGCATCAAGCATCTGAATATTGTGCTGCTTGAGCGCGGCCGCAATCCGCTGCGATTCGGTTGGCGCGATGGTGCTACAATCAATCACGATGGTATTGGGGTCTGCACCGTGGACAATACCCTGCTCGCCCAGGCAGACTTCGTCTACCTGTGGCGCATCCGGCACGCAGGTGACGACAATCGTGCTGTTGGCAGCCACTTCTTTCGGGTTGGCAACCACCTGGGCACCCTGCGCCTGCAACTCGTGGACGGGTTGCATATTGGTATGTCCGCAAATTGTCAGCGTAAACCCTTTCTCGAGAAGGTTGGCCGCCATTGGCTTGCCGATAGCTCCAAGACCAATAAATCCTACATTGAGTATCATACCGTTTTGTCCTCTCTCTTTTCACGCTTTTCGATACCCTATATCTTCTACCCCTTATGGTATCATAAGAAACAAAAATATCCATATTTTGTGGTGCTACCCCGACGCAGGGTAGCACCACAGAATACCGTGGAGTATCCTCAACGGAGTTGAACCAGGAGTTTGCAAGGGGACGGCGTCTCCTTGCAACCC
>CAYFVX010000082.1:0-9899 GCA_964346425.1 uncultured Chloroflexaceae bacterium
CCCGGAGATACCGCCTGAACAGCGGGGTACCTTTGCGGGCCTCGCCAGTCCCCCTATTATCGAGTATCTCCAATCCCTCGGTATTACTGCCATTGAACTGATGCCTGTGCATCATTTCGTCAACGACTGGCACTTGATCCAGAAGGGCCTGACGAACTATTGGGGGTATAATACCATTGGTTTCTTTGCGCCACACGCATCCTATTCCAGTAGCGGCGTCTACGGGGAGCAGGTGCATGAATTCAAGCAGATGGTGCGGGCACTTCATCGGGTGGGTATTGAGGTTATTCTCGATGTGGTCTACAACCATACCGCAGAGGGCAATCATCTGGGGCCCACGCTCAGTTTTCGGGGCATTGATAACGTGGTCTATTATCGTCTGATGGACGATAATCCCCGCTACTATATGGACTATACGGGTACCGGCAATACGCTAAATATGATGCACCCGAATAGTTTGCAACTGGTGATGGACAGTTTGCGTTACTGGGTCACGGAAATGCATGTGGATGGTTTCCGCTTCGATCTGGCCTCGGCTCTAGCCCGCGAACTCCACGATGTAGATCGGCTTGGTTCATTCTTCGACATCATTCACCAGGACCCGTTTATGTCACAGGTCAAGCTTATTGCAGAGCCGTGGGATGTAGGAGCAGGCGGCTATCAGGTGGGCAACTTCCCGCCGGGCTGGGCTGAGTGGAACGGCCAATATCGGGATACTGTGCGTGATTACTGGCGCGGCGCAGATCGTAGCATGGGTGATTTTGCCTCGCGGTTTACCGGTAGTTCGGACCTGTATGAGAATGACCGTCGTCACCCCACTGCAAGTGTGAACTTTGTAACAGCTCACGATGGTTTTACGCTGCGTGACCTGGTAAGTTACAACGACAAGCGCAACGAAGCCAACGGTGAAGATAACCAGGATGGGGAGAGCCATAACCGTTCGTGGAATTGTGGTGTGGAAGGGCCTACCGAGGACCCGGAAATCCTCGCGCTCCGTGCGCGACAGACACGCAATTTCCTGGCAACGCTGATGCTCTCGCAGGGGTTGCCTATGCTCCTGGCAGGCGATGAGCTGGGGCGCACGCAAAAGGGCAACAACAATGTTTATTGTCAGGACAACGAGCTTTCGTGGATTGACTGGGAACATGCCGATCAGGAGTTGCTCGCTTTCACCCGCTCTTTGATTCGCTTTCGTCAGGAACATCCCATCTTCCGGCGACGCTCGTGGTTTCAGGGCATCTCAATTCGTGGCAGTGAACTCTGCGATCTTGAG
The DNA here is from genome assembly GCA_964346425.1 of uncultured Chloroflexaceae bacterium. Classification (GTDB taxonomy): domain Bacteria; phylum Chloroflexota; class Chloroflexia; order Chloroflexales; family Chloroflexaceae; genus JAAUSY01. The sequence goes on from CAYFVX010000082.1 coordinate 1,274, forward strand.
TGGTTTACTCCAGAAGGCACGGTGATGACGGAGGAGCAGTGGAGTGAGGGGTTTGCCAAGTCGCTCGGCGTGTTTCTTAATGGCAAAAGTATTCAGCGTCCGGGGTTGCACGGTGAGCGTATTGTGGATGACACCTTTTATCTGATGTTCAATGCCCACTATGAATCGCTTACTTTTGCACTGCCCGATGCAGAGTGGGGGGAGCAGTGGGTCTGTGTGCTGGATACTCAGGCGGCAGTGCCGGATGAGCAGAGTGAGCGTCTGGTGTCTGCGCAGGAGGTAAAAGTGCCAGACCGTGGCTTCAAAGTGTTCCAGCTTGTTTCAGTGTAATTTTTGAGGACCGGTGTCACCTGCGGGAGTGTGAGTGAACCTCGTTGATGGACCAGGACCGGGGAGTACTCTATGAATGATTCACCAGCGTTCGTTGTTGTTAAAGACATGGCGGCGGTGCAGCAGGCGGCCGCCAGCCGGCTTGTCGGGTTGAGCAAGGAGGCGATTGCGAGGGATGGCTGGTTTTTGCTGGCTTTGTCTGGCGGGAATACGCCAGGTGGGTTCTACCGCTTGCTGGCGCAGGAGCCACAGCGCAGCGAAATAGACTGGTCGCGAGTGGTGTGTATCTGGGGCGATGAGCGGTATGTGCCGCATGAAGATAGCGAGAGTTCCTATCGGCTGGCTCGCGAGACGCTGCTCGACCATGTACCATTGCCAGCGGACAATATTTTTCCGATGCCGACTCATCTGGATGACCCACAGCAGGCAGCCATGCACTACGCCAGTCAATTGCAGACGGTGTTTGCGCAGTGTGGTGGGGCTATCCATGTGTTGTTGTTGGGGATGGGCGGGGATGGACATGTTGCTTCACTGTTTCCGCGGCATGCTGCGCTTACCAGCGGTGATGAGGTGCTGGTGACGCCGGTGGATGGTGCGCCCAGGCCGCCACCGTTGCGGCTTTCACTCACGCCTGCTGCGCTCAATCGGTCGCGCCATGTATTCTTGTTGGTGGCTGGTGCAGATAAGGCAGATGCGGTACAGGCGGTGGTGCATGGTTCCTATCAGCCGCACGATTTGCCGGCGCAGTTTGTGCGGCCTGCCAATGGGCAGGTGACGTGGTTCCTGGATGCGGCGGCGGCGAAAGGTCTTTGATAGGGGGCTGGGGCAAAAGAATGCAGAATGCAGAATGCAGAATGTCCAGCACGGCGATATCTCTGTATAGTAGTGGGTCGCAATGACTGCGGCAGATATCTGAGTCTTCAGATTTTTGCGACATAGCCGCAAAAAACAGAACCCCCACGCCAAAGGGGAATGTGAGGGAACATGGTTCCCTCACATTCCCGCAGGTGAACCCCATTGGGGTCTTCAGACTGTTCACTATCCACTACTCACTATCCCCTTTGAGGGAGCGTTCGAGCAGGATGCGGGCGAGGGGTTTGGTGCGGGCGACCCATATGCGCAAGAGTTCAACCTGGAAGCGGTAGGAGAGTTTTTTGCCAACTGCACGTTCTTCGAGAATATCGCGCCCATACAGGTTTTTGAGGGTTTTCAGTGCTTGTTCGCGGCCGAGTTGTTGTTCCACTATACTAAAGTCAACCCAGCCGTTTTGCTCCTTGCCGTCCTGATGAGTTTCCTCTTGTTGTTCGTGGTGCTGGTGATGCGTAGCGACATCTGCAACAATTGCCAGCGTCAGTTGTTCCTGCGGGTTGGAGTGGCCCCAGAAATAGTCGTCGAAGTAGTAGGTTCCGCTTTCAATCGTCTGTTCCAGCACCATGTTGATGTGTTCCACGGTGGTTCGGTTGCTGCGGTGGAGCGGGTTGTTGAGCAGGGTTACCAGGTTGAAACAGAGGGCCTGTATCAGGTAGGGCTGGCGGTGGGTGGCGGCAATGATGCGGTCGGTGGCGGCTTTATCGTATTTTAGCGGAAATTCGTCTATGGGACTGGTTATCAAGCCCCAGGCTTCAGATTGTGAGAGGTAGGAGACTTTGATGGGTTTGACGCTCAGGAAGAAGGGGTGCCAGTAGTCATAGCTCATTTGCTCCAGGGTATGCAGGCCGGCAAAGAGGAGAACAATGCCGTGGCGTGTCTGGGTCAGTCCTCGTAGGAAGGTAAAGATTCGATTGTCCACATGGCCTGCGGTGACCTGGCGTTCCAGTTCTTCAAATTCGTCAAAGACGAGCACGACGCGCTGGCCCAGGTAGACGCTACGCTCGACATCGCTGAGGAACTGGTCGAACGTGAGGAAAGGTTCGATGTTGAAGGTATCCAGCGTGGGCAGGATAGGCACACTACAGTTAGCTTTTTCCAGGTGTTCGGAGATAGTGCGTGATAGCGAGGAGAGAAGGCCAGCGGTAGAACCAGCCTGGAAGAGTTGCAGGTTGAAGTAGACGGGCAACAGGGTATGCGACATGTTGTTGCGCAAATGCAGCAGGATGGAGGTTTTGCCGATGCGTCGCTGTCCATAGAGGACGACGGTCACGCCCGTATGCAGTGTTTCCTCTATCTGGCGAAAGATATCGTGGCGGCCGACAAATATTTTGCCGTCGGCCGGGCCGAGCGCACGGCCAGCCACGTAGGGGTTGGGTAGCACTTCAACTTCGACCCCTTCGGCGATTTGTTCGCCTTCGGTGACGAACATGCGTCGCCAGTGTTCAATGACTTCTATCAGAAAGCGTTGTTCGGGCTGGCTGACTTTTTCGGTCAGGCGGCGGGCTTCTTCTAGTTTGCCCTGGGCTTTCAACAGCGCATCCCGCAAATTGACCGGGTGTTCGCCGCTCAAGAAGACCATTGCGTCCATTGTGACGGCATAGAGTGATGAGAAGACACTGATAACCGAGGGGCGCAGGGGTTCTTTTATCTCAAGCAATGGCTCGATGACCTGCTGGCACTGCGCAACCTCGGCCAGATATTGTGAGCGCAGGGCTGCATCGGCGGATAGCACTATCTGATGGGTTTCTTCACCGTAGTGTTCGGTGCGTGTTTTTTCAAATATGGGCAATACACGCTGGAAGAGGGTAGTGGTCTGCGATGAACTGGTCAGTAAGTACAGGTAGGCGAGGGCCAGTGGTTCGTAGGGTGAATTGCCGCGTATGCGGAAGAGTAAGGTCAGCGATTTTGCCAATGCTTCTGAGAAACCCAGTCGTTCATCCGAAGCTCCGCGCAGGGCAGGAACATTGGCGATTTCTGCGAGCAAGAGTCTGGTGGTGAAATGGGAGTCGCGGGCTTCAGGATATTCACTGCCACCGATTGCATGATACGGTTCGGCTATGGTCAGGAGTTCATGGATGATGAGGTAGAAGGGAATGCGGTCATGCTCAAGCAGGGTGCGTATTGCGCGTTGGGCAGCCCAGCGTTGAAAAGGATTGCTGGCAACCCGTGCTATGTGACGCAGTCCTGAGCGTAGATGGCAGCGAGCTATGGTGAGCAGCAGTGCGGCAAGGTAGGGTTGCGGTAGGATAAGGAGTTCGTCAAAGTAGACGGGTGATCGCTCGATGTGGCGGGAGAGTTTCCAGACATTTTGCAGGACATGACCGGTTTCTGCCTGCTGGCTGGTTTCTTCGAGGGTTTGATGATAGGCGCGAATGGCAGGAACAAGCTCAAGCAGTGCGAATGGGAAGCGAAAGACGCCCATGAGGACGGAGATGCTGAATGCCAGAATGATGGAGATATCCAATGTCAGTCGGCCGGTCATACCGCCAGCCAGTCCACCCACAAGACCGACAACTGGCCCACCAACGACGCCCCATGCCAACCCCGATTCCAGGGCTACCGCCAGGCTGCCCGCGGTGCCGATTGCCAGTCCCCAGGCTATGCCGACGACCAGATTGCTCGATATGCCGCCGGTCAGTCCGCCGACAAATCCCAGGCTGAGTCCCCAGCCCATTGCGAGGGTTAATCCGGAAGGTAGTCCCCAGGTCAGGCCGAGCGTCAGGCCCCATGTCAGGCTCAAAATCAGGCTCAGCCCCAGGGCGAGCACGATGCCGTTTATGCAGCCTATCCAGTTGAAGTTGCCGCCGAGTGCGGTAATGGTTCCGCCGATAATGCTGTTGAGCAGGAACGGGGTGATGACCAGCACCAGCATGGCGTGCAGTTGGAAGCGACGAAGCAGTTTGTTGGAGCGAAGCACATACCAGTGGTTTGGAGGTTGTTCGTGTTCAGAAAGTTCCGGGGCTACCTGACGCAGGTGGTCACGCAGAGCGGTGGGTTTCATGAAGACCCAGTAGATCAGGGTGAGCCAGGCATGGAAATAGCTTCGCATAGTTCCTACAGCTTATCAGATAGTGTCAAATCAGTGGTACGTGGTTGAGTGATGAGTGATAAGCGATTCCTCAGGCACGTACCACACACAGAAATGGGTATACGTCTGCTCAAGACCGTTTGCCATACATGTACCGACAGCGAACCGGGCCGGTGGTTGTTGGCAGTATAAGGAAACAGGATACCATTGATCATAACATGTAGGGGGCAAGTGGGCAAGTCGCAGAGTCGCAGAGGGATAGGATGACTACGTCCTCAACAGGTTTCACCTGTACTGTGTGCTGCTTGCGCACGGCAAAGAACGCACGGAGCCGCGTTCCAGGGCTTTACAATCGGGTATGTGGTTTATAGAGACGTTGCGTGCAACGTCTCTATAAACCACATACCCCACCAGAATGGGGAGTGTGAGGGAACCTGGTTTCCTCACGCACCCACAGGTGACACCCATTGAGGGACTACGTCTCTAAAGCGGTTGTCTGGTTGGTGTTTTTTGCGGCGTAGCCGCAAAAAAACCAACCAGACAGATATGGGACTGCTGGATTTCGCTCATGGCTGCAAGACGCCCTCGGTTTTGCCTTCGATGGCGATATGTACCTCATCCACAGTTGGAAACTGCTTGAGGGTCTGCGTAATCTGTTGACGGATCATAGCTACGCGAGCGGAGCCGCCACCATAGGCACGCATTTCTTGCGAGAAGTTGGCGGTGGCGATGCCGTTTTCAATGGTTAAATCCAGCAGACGCACACGATTTCCCCAGTCGGGTTGTCGGCCCGGGTAGTCCTGCACTTCTTGCGGCGTGGGTATGGCGGTGTGCAGGCCGGGGTGTTGTGGTCCTGCCAGCAGTGCTTCCAGCGTAGCCGTACCAATGGCCGCGGTGCTCGGTATGCGGCGATGTTCCGGTTGCAGGCTTTCGCCTACTACCCAGTAGAGTACGATTTCTGTTTCATCGGGTGATTGCGTTTCCGATGGGCGCGGTGTGGCTGGCGTCACTGGTGTTGGGAGGGGCAGGGTTGAGCCGGGTGGCCCCCCATCCAGCGGTGGCACAGGTTGCCCATGCGCAAACAGGCGGTAGGCAAGGTGTCCCTCATTCCAGTAGAGGCCAACTCCCTGGGCATAGGCTTCTCCGTTTGTATTGAGGGGTATAAGACTGATGGCTACTTCAGCTTGTGGGTCAACACCCAGCAGAAGTGCAGATGGCCCCGGTTCGCCAAATCGTTCGGCGGTTATCAATGGCGTATGCTCGGCTGAGATACCCTGCGTGGTGATTATTGCCTGGATGTGTGGATTGCCGTGCTCGTTTGCCTGCACAATGACAGCTTCGGAGATAGTCCACGGGAAATCTTCCTGGTAGTTGTGCATCGAAGAGCCGGCATCGAGCGCAGCCGGTTTGTAGGCCACTACATCGCGCTGTCCATCCTGGTTAAGGTCGCCTTCAAATGCTATAGACCATTCTGCGCCAACCAGCGGTGCAGGAGCAACCGGTGCGCTGGTTGGTGAGTCGGTTGCCGTCGGGGTGAATATACTGGTTGATGGTGTCAAGGTTGGCGGAAGTGGTGTATGGGTTGCGGTGGGGCTTGCTCCCTGTTGGGCATTGGTAACACAGCCAGCCAGTACCACCAGCGCAACTACCATGAGCGATAGGAACCATCGAGTAGGAATAGATAGCATGGGAAAAAACCTCCTCACTTGTGTCGTTTGTTTTCTTGATTGTGATTGTAGCGCAGGGAGATATTGCTGGCATCAGCCGGATGGGGTGAGAATATCCTGGCCGGATGGGTAGGGATTACATGGGTAGAGTTTTTCGCTGGCAAGAACCCCATTGGTAGTCGTAGCCGCGGTTTTGAACCGCGGAGCATCCCCGTCCGTTCATTTCGCGGTAAAACCAGCCTGATTGCCGCGTGGTGGATGCTTCACCTGGAGGGAATCCAGCGGCTATAAGTCCACTACCTTTGCAGATTTCCGCACTTTAACCGCCAGGAACGCCAAGAACGCCATGAGGTACCACTTTTTTCAAGATGAGTTCTTGCTGTTTTTTTATCAGCTTCAGGTTGACAGAACAGGAAAAAGTGCAAGGATAGTCAAGGTGCTGCTATGGTATCCGTTGACCGCTTTGGTATGTCATTGATTCTTTTTGCGCTGCTGGTTGTGCCATAGGAACCAGAGGAAGCTCAGAAGCACGAGGAATGTCACGATTGTACTTATCAGGAGCAGGGTATTTGATCGCGCAGCCTCCGCCGAATCCTCCTGCGATTCAGGTGACTGGGCATCTGGTATAGATTGGGGGGAGGCCGGGGCTACTGCGCCGCTATCACCTTCTGTGTCGGTTGGGACGGTATTTTTTTCATCCGTTCTGGTTGTTGCTTGTGGCTCTTCGTCTATTGATTCTGCCTCAGACAGTTCTTCATCTGCTGTTGCTGCCGCAAAATCTCCCGCTTGTTCTTCGCTTTCAGTGGTTGGTGTTGCCGAGGCAGCCGCAGGTGATTGTTCAGCAGGTTGGGTAGGCACAATAACCTGCTGTCCAGGCGGGAGCGTTTGTTCTGCCGAAAGGGAAGTTGAGTTTTCAGGCAGAACGTGCGAGGTGCGCGGAATAAAAGAGCGTGCAGCTACAGATGGAAGAGGGGTTGCATAGCGTTCTGGCACAGCCGATGTCTGGGTCCAAACGGGGGTGCCGTAGGTCATAGAACTTGTGGCGATGACAGAGCGGGCTGGTGCGCTGGTTATTGCTTCGTCTGGTGCCTGGGCTACGATGGCGGGTGAGGGCACAGGCGTTTGCGCTTCTTGTTCTGCAAGATGCTCTGGCTGTGGGGCTGCCTGCGGCATGGAATCGCTTGCCGACTGGGTGCCGAGCGACATAGTGGAGGTGACGACAAACACAATCAACAGGGTAGCAACAGCTCCTGCACCGGACCATACCCACCAACCACGTTGCCACCAGGGACGTTTTTGTGGCACCACATCGGTAGCCAGCGTGAAAGATCGTGGTAGGGGCATGGGTTGTAGTTCTCGGACAATTTGCACGGTGGCACGCAGTTCTTCCAGTTCGGCACGCAGCAGTGGTTCGACAAGCAATCGTTCTTCAAGGTGTGCCTGCTCCTCAGCTTTCAGTTGCTGATCCAGATATGCAGACAGCAGTTCCCTGTCATTGTCTGATAGTGGTTCAGGTTGTTGATTATGGATAGTCATAGCTTTCTTCGCATACTCATTCACTAGCATGACGATACCGGGCGGGCAAGAGTTCCCGTTGTTTTAAAATATCTCGGAGACGAGTACGTCCACGGCTCAATCGTGATTTGACTGTGCCCAGGTTATTGCCTGTGATTTCGACAATTTCCTGGTAACTCATTCCCTGGATATCACTGAGAATAACGATGAGACGCTGGTCTTCTGGCAGTTCGTTCAATGCTTGCTGGATGGTGTCTCCTAATTCACGCCGCAGGACAAAGTCGTCCGGCGATTCGCCAGGGTCGGCAGGGTCGAAAGATGGTCCGCTTTCTTCAGTTGGCGAGGTGGCGGCGTCGAGCGAGAGAGAAGGACGACGTTTGCGTACTCGAAGCACGTCGTAGCAAGTATTCATTGCGATACGAGTCAGCCATGAGCGAAACGACCCGCCGCGAAAGGTGTGTATTTTGCGGAAGGCAGAGATAAACGTATCCTGTGCAGCGTCGGCACCTGATTCTGCATCACCCAGCATACGGATGCATGTGTTATAAATGCGTTGTTGGTGCATGAGGACGAGCTGATTGAACGCTTCGAGATCGCCGTTTTGACTCTCATGGACCAGGCGTTGCTCTTCATCAATCATGGTTGTTGCTATGGGCCATTCCTAAAGTATCGGGAGAACAAAAGCCCCAAAAAAACATGCACGGGAGCGTTCTATGGTTGCGCTGGAACCGTTCAGAACATCTCTGCATGACTGGTATGGTGTCCTGTGAAAACGGGGTAGGAACTTCGCGGTAGGGCAGAAAGAAATGGACGGTCGTTCCGCTAACGTTCTGAGTGTGGTTCCATGTTTGAAAGGGTGCAATGTGGGAAGCACGTTTTGCTTTGCCGCTCCTGGGTACCACTTTTTTGTTGCAAAGGTATCAACAACGATGGAGAGTTGTTCATGCCTTTTCACCGTTCACGGTTCACCGTCCAGTGGTTTCTTTCCTTGTCTCCTTCTTGCCCGGTGAAAATGAGCAGGCTGGTATTTATTCTTCTGCAAGCAAGGTTGCGATATAGTTGAGCGTTGCCCGTCGTCCTTGAGGATGCAACTTTCTCCAGAGCGTCAGTATATGTTCTTCGCTGTTTGAGGGTGGCAGCGCACCGCCAGCGAAACCACGATTGGCAAAGGGGTCGTCTGCATCTATTCCGCCAGGGTATCCGACGCTTGCATATG
>CAYFVX010000083.1:0-9889 GCA_964346425.1 uncultured Chloroflexaceae bacterium
AAAAACGCACACACCCCACGGGAACATCCCGTCCACGATGTTTCGTGGTGCTACCGTGTCGCTCAACATGGACCTGATTGTCTGTGATTTGTCTCTATGGACATAACATGAAAATGGTATACTTCATGGTAGATGAGGCTGGCTCTCCTGTAAGGTTCGGGGTGCAGACCAGGTCAGGTAAGGAGGCAAATGATGCATTTCTTTTCGCCGGTGGCGTACTTTGGAGGTCTCCTGTTTCTGCTCGTGCTTCTGCTGGGGGATATCGGGTTGATACTGCTTCATAGTCTGCTGCGATGCTTCGGTGGGTAGCATTTTTGCAAAGATGGGGAGAAATCAACAGGTGTCCCCTGTTGGATGATGTGGTTTTTTTCCGTATGGGCAAAAGTCGCGGACAAAATGGGGGACTGGGGGACGAAGTCGCCTAGAAAAACCCTTTGTTGTCGTGTTTTTTCGACGTAGTCGAAAAAACACGACAACAAACAGGTCTGGAGCCTTGCACCAGCAAAAACTTTTATCAGCGATGTTTCTTGCATGAGCGTTTTGCCCATACGGTTTTTTTTGCTGCGTAGCAGCAAAAAACATCAAACTTGACATAACCATTTGCTAAAATAGTAATATATGCTCTATACTAGTATTGCCATAGGATACACCTGTTTGCCGTATAAGCAACAAACGAAGAAATGTAGTAGCGTAAGGAGACGACTCAATGTATGCTCTCGTCTTTGACGACCAGCTTCGAGTCGCCAGCGACTATCCCTATCCCAAAATTCAGCCGGGTGAGGCGATTATTCGCCCCCATCTCATTGGAATATGTAATACCGATATTGAGATAACCCACGGCTATATGGGGTTTCGCGGGGTGCTGGGGCACGAGTTTGTGGGAACTGTTAAGGAATGCGACGACCTTTCCTGGGCTGGGAAGCGGGTAGTAGGTGAGATAAATGCTGCCTGCCGCGAGTGTGAAGTGTGCCGACGCGGGGATGAGACGCATTGCCCCAACCGCACCACGCTGGGTATAGACCGCCGCGATGGAGCGATGGCCGAAGCCTTTTCGCTCCCGCTTTCCTGTTTGCATAGGGTCCCCGATGCAATTTCTGATGAAGCGGCCGTGTTTGTTGAGCCGCTGGCTGCTGCGGTAGAGATTGTCGAACAACTCCATGTCCGCCCCACGGAACGGGTTGCGGTTGTTGGGGATGGCAAACTTGGCAGTATGATTATCCAGGTATTGCGACTGACTGGCTGTGACCTGACGCTGATAGGGAAACATCCTGAACGCTGGGAACTGTTCCAGTGGCAAGGTATCTCCTGTGTGCATACCAGTGAGGTGCCGGCGACGCAGTTTGATGTGGTGGTGGATTGTACGGGGCAACCTGCTGGCCTGGATACGGCTCGCCGTCTGGTGCGCCCACGTGGGAAACTGGTGCTGAAAAGTACGTTTCATGGAGAGGCTGAACTTAATCTGAGCATGGTCGTGGTAGATGAGGTTCGTCTGATTGGTTCACGTTGTGGGCCATTCGCGCCTGCGCTCCGCCTGCTGGAGCGTGGTCTGGTTGAAACGGCTCCCTTGATCAGTAAACGCTTTTCGCTGCGCGACGGATTGGAAGGGTTTGCGGCAACGCAAGGGAATTTGAAGGTGCTTCTGGAGAACGATATGTAATGGGTGCTTGCTTCTAAGTTTATATTCCAGGAGGAAAAATCATGCAAGATGTCAAAAAAATGCTGAATGTCGCGATACCGCCGGTGACGTTGATTGCGGTGCTGTTTCTTGCCCTGGCAGCCATCTACCTGCAACAACCATCGCAACCGTTGCTTATGATTGCGATTGCGGTGCTCGCGTTTGGGGTGATGGTTGCGCTTTTGCTCAGGCGGCGGGGGCTGTTTGTGCTTGTTGGACTCGTTATTATCACTGCTGCCATTGCCATCGGCATTATTGCCAGTTCGTATTTTGGTCTCAGTCCACTCATGTCGCTGGTTGTTCCGCTCGTTGCGATTTTTCTGCTGTATGTGTTGCTGGCGTGGACCTGGCGCACAACCATCAATGTACCGCACAATACCGAGTTGATCATCCGCAGGCCCGGCGGGATTTTTTCCTATACGGAAAATATCACGACGGACCTGGATGAAGTGCAACTCAGACCGTTGCTGCCTTTCTTTGAACAACCTGTTGCCAGCATCCCGCGTTATGGTTTATCTGCCGATATTGATGCTGAGGATATTCAGGCACCCAAAGGCAAGGTGAAGAAGATTGTCGGCAAAGTGAATTTCTCGGTGGCTGATGCAACGAAAGTCTACAGTGAGTATTCCAATCGGGCTGGTCTGGTTGGCGGTGTTGTCAGTGAGATGAAGCAGAGCCATGCGGCCGCCATGCAAAATCCAGCGTTCTGGGAAAAACTGCTCTCGCGGGTGGTGGGTGGAGCCGCGCGGGGTATGTTGGGAGATGCGGTTTTGATGCATCTGAATGATGCCACCGAAGCGTTTGATAAACGCGAAGACCTGAAAGTGACGGTCAAGGAGAATCTGGAACGGGCCTTCAAAAAGGCAGGCTTGCAGATTGTCAAGGTGAATTTCTCGCTGGTTGAGAATGGCGAGAATAAGAAGAAGAAACGCGAAGATAAAATGAAGGACGAAACAGAAGACGCACAGATTGCCGCTGAGCGTGAGGCGCACCGCATGACCACGACCGGTGAAGCGCAGGCGACTATCCAGAAGCAGTTTGCCGATATTCATGCCAAAGCGGTGGGCCAGATGATACACGAGAGTATTCAGGTGCTCAAGCAGCAGAATCTCAACATTACGCCGGATATCATCAATGAGATTGTGCGCAATGCGTTTCAAGATGCTATCACGCAGCATCGTCTGTCGCAGGATATGGCATCGCGCGTGCTGCACTTTTATATGAGCCGCATGCCGCAGGAGCAGGCGGAGCCGCCGGAGGAAGAAGGTAAGAAAGAGGCTTAGCACAGCGTTGCGTTTGTTCTTGCCGAAATTGAGTCGTATCCACGCTCGCCCCCCTTCCCCTGTAGGACTCTGTTGGTAACGTCCGGGCAGGGCCTCGCGCAAAGGCGCAAAGCCGCAAAGGTCCGGACAGGAGATGGGGGTTTCCAACAGAGTCCTGTAGGAGTGTGAGGGAACGAGGTTTCCTCACACTCCCCATGCTGTAGCACGCGGCTGCATGCATTTTTTGCTGTGCGCACGCAGCATACCAGACAGGTGACACCTGTTGAGGGGTTGGTGCCGCGCAGAGAACCCCTACTCCAATCGGATTGTAGGGGAATGGAGTTCCCGCATGTGCTTGTTTGCAGAGCAGGGTTTTGGGTAACTTCGTTCCCAAAACCCTGCTTTTTTTCTTTGTGTTTGCGACAAAGATGCAAAAAAACAGTGGTACAATAGGAGCAAAGTGTTTGACAATGTTTGTGTGCTGGTTTTGTGTTGCTTCAGAGCGACAAAATTTCCTACAAACAGGTGTAATGCCAAATGCGGATTATGAGTTTGTAACCACGAATACCACGAATACCACGAATACCACGAATGTATATCTCTCATGGGAGATATGAGGGAGAAGTAGCAGGTTTGTTTTATAATTAATCAAATGAATGTGGTATGATGCTTTGCCAATAAACAGCAACGAACCAGAACGACAGATTTTTGGTATGCTCCATTCTCACTGGTCGTTATAAAGAAAGAAGAGTGCTGGTATGAATCAAAATCTTGTGTTGCTCCTCATCGGATTGGTCGCTGTTGCGCTGGTTATTCTGGGCTACCGGATGTGGAAACAACGATCACAAACGACCGGAGTAGCTACCAATGGCGATGGGAATGCGTCCAACCAGAAAAATGATAATGGGCTTATCCAGATGAAAACGCGCAAGGATAAGGATGAGCGTATTGTTGCCCAGAGTGGACGCTCGCCGCAAAGCTGGGTTCTCCGGGTGCTGTCAGGGGTTGTGATTGTTGCGGTGCTTTCGACGGCATTGTGGTATTTGCCGAAACTGGTCAGTTCTCTCTTTTTCCCTGACCAGTTTGTGGTGGTGGTGACGCCCTTCCAGGATGGTGGCAATGGGCAGACCGGCAATCTTGTGGCGCAGGAACTGGTTGATGTATTGCAACAGCAGGCAGGGCAGGAGATACACATCACCTTTGACGAACGCCGACCTGCCAGTGTGCAAGATGCGCTGGCTATCGCGGATAAATATACGGCAGATGTGCTGTTGTGGGGGAGTGTGCGTCAGGGAGAGTTGCTGGATAGTCCCTCACTGCAGCCACAATTGCTTTATGTCCCCAATGGCTCGTATGGTCCCAATGCCTGGTTAGACTACGCTGGTCGCTTTGCTCTACCGCAGCATTTTGCGCTTTCCAATGCGCCGGTGAATGGCAAAGCGGTGCTGCCACGCTTGCTGCTGATGCTGGCGCATTATGGCAGCGGTCAGGGCGACCGCGCGTATGAAGAGGCGGGTAATTTGCTGGCAGAACAGCAGGCTCTCAATACGCCCTTGCTCTGGATGTTGCGTGGCAATGTGGAATGGGCACAGGCACGGTATGATGAGGCGATTGCAACTTACCAGTATGGGTTGGAACTGGTAGATGATGAGCGAACTCGCGGGTTGCTTGCCAACAATCTTGGGGCTATTTTGCTGGATGCAGGCAATGTTGCGGCTGCCAGTCAGGAGCTTGCGCAGGCACGTGAACGGCTGGGCGATGCACTTCCGCCGCAACTGCTGTTCAATGAGGGGTTGCTGCATATGTATCGCGGCAATTATGCCCAGGCAGTGGATTTGTTGCAGCAGGCGCGAGGGAAATTCACGGAAGATCTGCCGCAGGCACCGGTGTTGTTGACGCTCTCGCATGCCCATCGGCAACTTGGGCAACTGCAATCTGCTGAGCAAGTGTTGGATGAGATTGATCGGCACGAGTATGCAGATAGCCGTCTGGTGCCGCCGGGGCAGCGGGGGATTGTGCAGAATGCCTACCATACTGCTCTCCTGGAGCAGCGCGGGTTGCTCCATCTGGCGCAGGCGGTTGATGCGCGTGGGCCAGTTGCGTGGGAGTTGGAAATTGCCCCACCGGGGAATGATGCTGACATCGCGGCCGCCATTGATGAAATGAGCAAAGCGGTGGTTGCCACTGAAAAGATGATGACGGAATGGAATACACGCGACACGGCCGAGGATGCCCAGCGGCATTTTACCCGCGGGCAGGCGGAAGGTTCGGCGGTCTTGATTGCGGATGGGCAGGTGGAGCGGCTGAAGTTTCAAAAGGAACGCCAGAATTATGAGCTGGCACTTGGCTTGATTGAGCAGGGGCGGACGCATCGTGATGCCAGCGGCTTTTTTGCTGAGCTGGCGAAGCTCTTTGGTTCGGAAGCGCCATTTGCGCAGGCCGAGCGGTTGCTTACCACGATTATTGAGTCCCCCTGGCAGGCTCCTTCGCTCTCGCGCACCTATCCAGCGATGATTGCTCATGCACGGTTGCTACGCTATCGTGGCTTGAATGACGCGGCTGCACAACGCTATCAGCAGGCGCAAGAATTGGCGGCGCAGCAGCCAGAAAGCTATTTTGGACAGGGGGATCTGGCATTGCTGGCAGCAGACCGTGGGCGGGCGCGGCAGTTGATGGAGCAAGCACTCGGGTTGAATGATGCCTATTTCCCGGCACGGGTGCGGCTGGTGGATATTGCAGTGCTTGAGCAAAACTGGGACGTGGCAGCGCAGCATATGCGCGTGCTTGCCGAGCAGTATCCGCAGACCAGGACGCAGTTGCGGCTGGCTTCTGTGCTGCGGCGTGGGGCAAACTATGCGGAAGCTGAGCAGGTGTTGCAACCGTTGATTGATCGTGGCGAGCCGGAAGCATTGATTGAGCGCGGGCGGGTGCGACGCGATATGGGCAATATGGAGGCGGCTATTCAGGATTTCTCGCAGGCGTATGCGATGAAGCAAGACCCTTCTGCATCCGGGGCGGCGTTTGAATGGGGGCAGACATTGCTCATCCAGGGTGACCCGCAGGCAGCCGAGCAGAAGTTTCTCGATGCTATTCGCCAGAACGCGGAGAATACGATGGCGCGGCTGGCCCTGGTCAATCTCTATCTGGGGCCTCTGAATAAGCCGACAGCCGCCGATAAGCAGTATTCCACGCTGCTGGAGGCGGGTATTCAAGATGCAGATTTGCTTATTCGCCTCGGGAATGCGTTGCTGGATCATGAGGAAGCGACGCATGATAAGGAGTATGCAGAACGGGCTGCCAATGCGTTCCGGCAGGCAATTGCTATCCGTCCGGGCGATCCGCAGGTGCATCATCGGCTGGCGCAGGCATATCTGCATCTCAATAATCCGAGTGCTGTCTTGCGCGAGGAGCAGGAGGTGCTGAACCTGACCAGCGAGAGCGGCCCTTCTGCGATGATGCTGCGAGCGGATGCGCTGGTTGGCATGGGCGATGCGGAGTTGCTGCGCTATGATGCGGACCAGGCAGAGACCTATTATAATGACGCCCTTGCGCTCAATCCGGATCATGTGGGAGCCTTGATCGGGCTGGGGCGGGTTGCGACGGCCCGCGAGAACTGGGCAGTGGCCCAGGGCTACTTTGAAGCGGCAATCAATCGTGGGGGGCAGAACAATCCGCTGGCTCTTTTCTGGCTGGCTGAGGCGCAGCTTCGCCAGCCTGACCTGCAGGCGGCTATCGCAACCTATAAGCAGGTGCTTGAGTTGGACCCGAATTTCCATGAGGCTATTCTGGGGGTGGCGCAGGCTCAGTATGCGCTGGATGAGCTGAACCCGACTGCTGCTTTGCAGAAGACGGATGAGGTGCTGGCGATGAACCAGGAGTATGGTGAGGCGTGGTTGTTCAAGTGCAAGGTTTTGCACGAGCATGGACGGATTGAGGATGCGCTGGATGCCTGCGATAAGGCTATTGCTGCCAATGGGCGGCTGGCGGATGCGTACTATCAGCGTGGCACGATATACATTCAGCAGGAAGAGTATGGGCAGGCTGTGCGTGATTTGAAGCGTTCGGTGGCTCTGCGTCCTGATGCGGAAGCCCTCTACTGGCTGGGGCGGGCCTACTTTACGCAGAACAATATGCCGCAGGCGGTGGCTGCGTTTAATCGGGCGGAAACGATGCGGGGCGGTAATTATCCGGATGCGACGTTCTATGGTGCGCTGGCCGAGCAGCGGATGGGGCGGTATGAGTTGGCTATTGCCGACCTTGAAACGCTGGCACGTTCGACTGCCAGTAATGAGTGGGTCGAGCGGGCGCAGACAGAGCTTGAGCGATTGCGCGAAGCGCAGCCGGTGCAATTGGATGTGCAGATTAGTGGCAATGCGTATCCTGCGCCGTAGGGTGTGTGGATAGTGGATAGTGGATAGTGGGTTGTGGGTCTCAACAGGTGACACCTGTTGAGGGTTGCAACCCTCAATTTCCTCTGCCGCAGAAACATTTTGCGGCGCAACACCATCACATGGAAAAAGTGCTCCCCATGCGGGGGAGTATCGGCTGGCAACGCCAGCCGATACTCCCCCGCATCTTGACATTGCGGCAATCTTACGTACTATGAAGTATTAACATAGTTTGATAAGAAGTAACCTGTCACATCTGCTGGCTGACAGGTCAACCACTCTTAGGGGAACAGGGTATGACCAACTCCCTCCCTCGCGCAACAGTTGAAATGTTGCTTGCTGAAAATGTGGCTTTGCGGAAACGGGTGGAATTGCTTGAGCAGGCACCTGAGAAAAGCGAAGGTATGCACCCTTGCGATGAACTGCGTGTGCTCAAAGAGCGTGAGCAACTGCTGGCAAAATATTCGAACGAGATGATTGCACGGCTTGCTGCAGATGGCACTGTTCGTTCTATTTCGCCTGGCTGTCACAGGGTGTGTGGCTACACGCCGGAAGAACTCATTGGTTGCAACTTTTATGATCTGGTCCATTCTGATGACCGTGCTATCTTGCGTCGCTGGCAGGATTCGACCCTGAAGTCGCTGCATATGTATACGGTAACGTATCGGTTGCGCTGTAAGGGTGGTCATTACATCTGGCTGGAGATGACCGTAGATACCGTTCGTGATTTTTCAACCGACCGCGTGGTTGAGATGATTACGGTCTCGCGTGATTATACTCCGCAGAAGCGGCTGGAAAAACAGGTTGACCGCGAGCGTGCGTTGTTTCAGGCGGTGCTGGATTCGCTTGATGATGCACTGGTTGTGGTGACGCAAGATAATGAGGTGGTTACCTGCAATCGCCGTTTTCTGGAACTCTGGAATTTGCCGCATGACTGGGTGCAATCAAGCAGCGCGGACAGCCGTTTTGCTTTTATTGTTCAGCGTGCCAGCGATTCGACGGATTTTGTACGACAATCGCGACGGTTGCGTGCGCACCCGGCCGCCGCCGGGCAGGGGATGCTTGTGTTGAACGATGGGCGTATCATTGAGTGGTCTGCGTTGCCCTTTCAGTTTGGAGCATTTTCGGGGGGGCGGGTGTGGCGTTTTCATGATGGGACTTACCGAAAAAGGACCGAGCGTTCGATCTCACAGGCACACGAGCAGCTTGCCGAATGGGTGGTCGAGCTTGAGCAGCGTAACCGTGAAGCAACGCTCATCAATGAGATGAGCGATTTGCTTTTGAGTTGCCACACCTTTGAAGAGGTGTATGAGGTTATTGCCCAGACCGGTGAGCATCTGTTTCCGGGACAGTCGGGCATGTTGTATGTGCTTGATCCTGCGCATGAGGTGCTAGAAGCAGCCGCGACCTGGGGCAATATTCCGCCGATGAAACTCACGCTTGAGCCGCAACCGTGCCGTGCCTGCTGGGAAGAGCGGCATGGTTGGGGCAGTGTGTTGCGGCAAAACCATACCGGCTGGCATTGTCGCAATACGCAGGTCTCAACGAATTCGACGACATTTCCGTATCTCTGTGTGCCGTTGATGGGGTTTGATGGGGTTCTGGGGATGCTCTATCTGGGTTCATTGCCGGCGGGGAGCGATGGTGATCAGGATCGGTGGGAGCGGTTGGCCGAGACGTTTGCCCGCAGTATTGCGCTGGCACTGGCTAATCTTTCGCTCCGCTTGCAGTTGCACAGCCAGTCTATCCGCGACCCGCTGACGGGTATCTACAATCGGCGGTATCTGGATGAGGCATTGGATCGCGAGATACGGCGGGCTGTTCGACAGAAGCAGCCGATTGGTATTGTGATGCTGGATATTGACCATTTCAAGAAGTTTAATGATACGTATGGGCATGAGGCGGGGGATATTTTGTTGCAGGCGGTGAGTGCGTTTATTCAGATGAATGTGAGGAGCGAGGATATTGCCTGTCGCTATGGGGGTGAGGAGTTTTTGCTGATTTTGAGCGGTGCGTCGCTGGGCGATACGTGGCGGCGGGCGGAGCAGTTGCGGGTCGGTGTGGAGAAGATGGAGGTTAAACATCGCGGCAGGCCGCTGCATCATGTGACGATTTCGCTGGGGATTGCCAGTTTTCCGCGGCATGGGATGAATGCGACGGATGTGGTGAATGCGGCAGATGCGGCACTCTATCGCGCCAAGACTGGCGGGCGCAATCGGATGGTGGTGGCGGCGGATACAGATCTGGTGGCGGTGAAGTAGTGGAGAGTGGAGAGTGGAGAGTGGAGAGTGGAGAATGGAGAATGGAGAATGGAGAATGGAGAATGGAGAATGGAGAATGGAGATGTTCATGCGCTCCCGCGCACATGGTGGCATGAAAATACGTGAATCGGACACTCGGACGAGCCGCGACCGTGAGGGAGCGGACACGGTATCAGGTGAAACCCGTTTATTTTCACATGAGAATGGAGAATGCTCCGGGTAGCGCAACGCAGGGGACTCTGTTGGGAAACCCCCTCTCCTGTCCGGACCTTTGCGGCTTTGCGCCTTTGCGCGAGGCCCTGC
>CAYFVX010000084.1:0-9874 GCA_964346425.1 uncultured Chloroflexaceae bacterium
TGCACAAATCCGATATAATGGATTTCCAGGCACCAGGAAGTGGCAGATACGTATTGAAATCCGCCAGGGCCGAGAGGCAGCAACGGTAGGTACGTTCCTCTGGGTACTTTGCGGTGCCTGAAACACACTCGAAGAGATGTCCGCCCCCTCATAACCAGCCTGCAAACACCCGTGCTGCCCCCCTCCAGCAAACGCAACTCGTGGTATTCATCGTATTCGTGGTTCCTGCCCGATTATCCGAAATTGGCACGATCAGGTTGTGTATGTGCTGGCGTTTATGGTAGCATGGAACGAACTATGGTCTCACATCAAAAAAACCATATACATCTTTACCCTATTACTCTTTACCAGGAAAACACCCATGCATACCTTTCAACATAATGGACACACCCTCACCTGGGACGAATACAGCACCGGCAACCACACCCTCCTCTTCATCCACGGCTGGTCCGTTGGCAGACTCTCCTGGGAAACCATCATCCAACCATACACCCATCTTGGACGTTGCGTCACCATAGACCTGCCCGGTCATTACCCCGCCCAGAGTCCCGCCGCCTATGCCTCCCTTTCCCAACAAGAACTCATAGAACTGGAAACCGCCGCCATCCAGCACATCTGCGGCGACGCACCGGTCACCCTGATAGGCCACTCCGCCGGCGGACTCGTTGCCCTCGCCGTCGCCGCACAACTTGGGCAACAAGTCCAGCGCATCATCACCATCAACAGCGTCGTCTGGAGCGACTTTCGCGGCATCGTCGGCCTCGCCCAATGGCTCGTCCGCAACAACCACTTCCACACCTTCAAAACCCTCTGGAACCTGACACTCCTCGACTCCTGGACCATGATGCTTGGCCTCTCCCTATTCATCCATCAACAACCACGCTTCTGGACCAACACCTTCTCCTGGCAATCCTGCCAACGCGCCGCCGCCTGGTACCGCAAACACTCACTCGAAGAACTGACCGTCTTCCTCAACTTTCTCGATACATGCGATATACGTTCCCTGATAACCCACTTGCAGACACCCGTGCTCATTATCGTCGGCGAAAAAGACCCCGTCATCCCCCCAGAACAATCCTACTGGCTGGCAGACCACCTGCCCAATACCACCTTGCGCATTCTTGAACAAACCGGCCACATCCCCCAGATAGAAGCCCCCATCACCTTGCAAAACGTCATACTCGCATGGCTCCACCAGGAAATGAGGCAAACAGACGAGCCGCGACCGTGAGGACTCTGTTGGGAAACCCCATCTCCTGTCCGGACCTTTGCGGCTTTGCGCCCTTGCGCGAGGCCCTGCCCGGACGTTACCAACAGAGTCCATGAGGGAGCGGACAAAATGTGCTTACGAACGGGAAATATCCGCTTACTGACGTGCGCAGCTCGTTTTCTTTCCCGCGAATGTGAACAGGTACATACAAAAAAGTCCTTGACAAATACTCCACTCGTGTGGTATGCTTCTCAGTGTCTTACGAAATGCAGGCAAAAACTATGTCACATACCCAGGTTACAACCAAATCTCCCAAAATATCGGTACTCGTACTTGTAAACAGCCTCCTCCTTATTGGGGTGGGGAAATAACGTACTGGGAGAAACACTGTAACCGACTGAACACACAAGAATTTACACAAAACCTCCCAGGATATATCCAGGGAGGTTTTTTTAGTGGCTTCTCGCAAAAGCCAGCAAAGGAGCAGGCAATGAAACGTCTTCTACGACAGATAAAAAAGTTCATCGAAGAACTGATCGCCGTACCGCAGCCACAACCCGTCCCAGTTCCCGTTTCATCACCAGGACGCAGGCGATAAACGTCTTGCCCTGACCAATGGCTGCGATGTCCATGCGCTACCGCGCACACCATACGGACGGTATGAAAAAGAGGTGGGAGCACACGCCCGGACGAGCCACGACCGTCAGGACTCTGTGGGGAAACACCATCTCCTGACCGGACCTTTGCGCCTTTATGAGAGGCCCTGCCCGGACGTTACCGACAGAGTCCGTCAGGCAGCGGAATTGGACAAAGCGTACCATTGCGTACATTTGAACACCTGGAAAGGAACAGCAAAAAACCGTGTTATCTGACACCATCAAACGTGGATTTGAACGCGCACCCCATCGCAGCTTGCTGCGGGCAACCGGGCAAATCAAAGATGAAAGCGACTTTGAAAAACCCTTCATCGCCATCTGCAACTCCTACCTGGACATCGTACCCGGCCATGTCCATCTACAGGAGTTTGGCAAAGTCGTGAAAGAAGCAGTACGGGCTGCCGGAGGTATCCCATTTGAATTCAACACAATTGGCGTGGACGACGGAATTGCCATGGGACACGAAGGCATGCGTTACTCGCTCCCCAGCCGCGAACTCATTGCCGATAGCGTCGAAACCATGATCAGGGGACATTGTTTTGACGCAATGGTCTGCATCCCAAACTGCGACAAAATCGTCCCCGGCATGCTCATGGGTGCCGCCCGCGTCAACATCCCAACCATCTTCGTATCAGGAGGCCCCATGCTCGCTGGCACCGACGAAGAAGGCAACAAAAGCGACCTGATTACCGTATTTGAAGCAGTAGGCAAATACTCATCCGGCAAAATGACCGACCAGGAACTACTGCGCCTCGAACAGATAAGCTGCCCAACCTGCGGCAGTTGCAGCGGCATGTTTACCGCCAATTCAATGAATTGTCTGTGTGAAGCACTCGGTATCGCCTTGCCAGGCAACGGCACCATTCCAGCCGTTTCGCCCGAACGCCACGACCTGGCACGCAAAGCAGCCGCCCAGGTGATGGACCTGTTGCAGCGCAATGTTCGCTTCCGCGACATTGTCACCCGGCAGGCCATAGACAATGCGATGGCTCTCGATATGGCAATGGGGGGCAGTACCAACACCGTCCTGCATGTCCTGGCAGTTGCCCGCGAAGCAGGAGTTGAGTATCCGGTGGCTCGCTTCAACGAAGTGTCCGATCAAGTTCCACATGTTGCAAAAGTCTCGCCCGCCTGGGATGGCCCGCGCCAGTGGCATATCCAGGATGTCAATGAAGCCGGTGGCGTAACGGCCATTCTCGCAGAAGTTGCCAAAAAGCCCGGCGTGTTGCACCTTGATGTTCCCACCGTGACCGGCAAAACCCTGCACGAAAACCTGCACCACGCCGAAAACCGCAACCCGGAATGTATCCGTCCCGCGGATAATCCCCATAACGAACGGGGTGCGCTGAGCGTCCTGTTTGGCAACCTGGCTCCAGAAGGAGCCATCATCAAAGTTGGCGCGGTAGACCAGCACGAAATGTCCTTTGTTGGCCCGGCGCGTTGTTTCGACAGCGAAGAAGCCGCGACCAATGCCGTCGTGAACGGTCAGATAAAAGCTGGCGATGTGATTATTGTCCGCTACGAAGGTCCACGGGGTGGGCCAGGCATGCGCGAAATGCTCGCATTGACCAGCATGGTCAAAGGCATAGCCGAGTTGAGTAGTAGTACGGCTCTGTTGACCGATGGACGGTTCAGTGGGGGAACCCGCGGCCTCTGCATCGGCCATATCAGCCCGGAAGCCGCCGAAGGCGGCCCTATCGGATTGCTCCAGGATGGCGATACGGTGCGGATTGACCTCGCCGAACGTACCCTTGAGGTTGACGTCGGTGAGGAAGCAATGCAGGCACGCCGGGCAGCATGGACGCCCCATACGCCAACCTACCAGCGCGGCTGGCTCTCACGCTACGAACGATTCGTCACCAACGCCAGCATGGGAGCAGTGTTGGAATAAAAGAGTGTTTTGCGGGGCGATCGCCCACAAACTCCCGGCACGAAACGACAGCTCGTTACCGTCACACGCGACACCTGGCTGCTGGAACCAAACCAAAACTGTGGAGGCAGCAGCATCAAAACAGGCCACATATGGTGCAAACAAACAAGTATCCCCCCACAAGGGGGTAAACGAGCCGCGACCGTGATGCCTCTGTTGGTCCATGTGTTTTGGGTGATAAGATAGGGGTTTGGCACCGCCAAACCCCTACCTGGGGCAGGCGAGCCGCCTGCGCTCCCAGGGCCTCCCAACAGAGTCCGTGAGGCAGCGGACACATCCAGCGGGGCAACCCGCAAATCTAAGTTCATAAGGGAGGAAGAAACAATGTCTAAGAAACTCAAGGAGGAAGAACCAATGTCTGAGAAACTCACAGGCGCACAAATCATGTGCGAAGCCCTTATTCGCGAGGGCGTGGAAGTTATGTTCGGTATTCCCGGTGGTGCAGTGATGCCTTTCTACTATGCAATGCATGAATATCCGCAGTTGCGCCATGTTCTGTGTCGGCATGAGCAGGGCGGTGGACACGCCGCCGATGGGTATGCACGCTCTTCTGGCCGGGTAGGAGTCTGTATCGGCACCAGTGGCCCCGGTGCCACCAACCTGGTCACCGCCATCGCCAACGCCTACATGGACAGCACCGCTCTGGTTGCCCTCACCGGCCAGGTCTCCAGCGCATTGATAGGACGTGATGCATTTCAAGAGACCGACATCACCGGCATTACCATGCCCATTACCAAACACAATTATCTCGTCAAAAACATTGACGATTTACCCCGTGTGTTCAAAGAGGCATTTCACATTGCCAGCACCGGTCGGCCCGGTCCCGTGTTGATTGACGTGACCAAAGATGTGATGCAAGCAAGCACCGTGCCCAACTGGGATGTGGAACTGGACCTGCCGGGCTATCACCCGACCTATGAAGACCGCACCCAGATCCATGCCGCCATTGACCTGCTCAAAAACGCCAAAAAACCCCTGTTGTTGATTGGCAATGGCGTCATGATGGCAGGAGCCGCAGAAGAAGTGCGTCTGTTCGCTGAGCGAACAGGCATTCCCGTCGTGACCACCCTGCACGGCATCGGAGCATTTCCAGAAGAACACCCGCTGAGCCTGGGCATGCCAGGGATGCACGGTTGGGTGCATGTGAACCGGGCATTGCAGGAATGCGATGTGTTGTTTAATGTTGGCACCCGCTTTGATGACCGTGTGACAGGCAAAGCCAGTACATTTGTCCCGCATGCCCGCGTCATCCATGTGGATATTGACCCCGGCGAAATTGGCAAAAACGTCAAAGTGGAAGTTCCCATTGTCGGTGATGCACGAACCGTTTTGCTGACAATGCTGGAAGAAATGCCAGAGCGTGATTGCAGCGAATGGCTGGCGCAGATCCGCCAGATGCAAGAAAAACACCAGCCCAAACAGCAATACATGAAACGTCCCGACACCAACAACCTCTTGCCGCACGATGTGTATAACGCCATCACGGAATTTATCAACAAAACCGGCAACTATCGCGTCGTCACAGACGTGGGCCAGCACCAGATGTGGGCTGCCCAATTGCTGGACTGGCATAAGCCGCGCACCCACTTCACCAGCGGCGGTCTTGGCACAATGGGCTTTGGTTTGCCGGCTGGCATGGGCGTGGCCGTGGCACATCCCGAAGATACCGTCTGGGTCATTGCCGGCGATGGTGGCTTCCAGATGACCAACCAGGAATTGCAGACCATCATGCAAGAAGGCATCAAGAACATCAAAGTGGCAATCATCAACAACTCCTTCCTGGGCATGGTGCGCCAGTGGCAGGAACTCTTCGAGAACAAACGCTACAGTGGAACACCCTTGACCGGGCCAAACTTCGTCAAACTGGCAGAAGCCTACGGTGTGCATGGCATAGCGGTTGAATGCCCAGAAGATGTGGAAGCCGCTATCAAGAGTGCCTATGAATATGATGGGCCGGTGGTGATGGACTTCCGCGTTGAACGCGAAGTCAACGTCTTCCCGATGGTGCCGCAGGGCAAGAGCATCGGCGAAATGATCACCGAAGCCCCACAGCAGAGCGAACCACCATTGACTACCAAAGAAGCGGAACTGGTGGGCGCGTAAACAGGAACAGCGTGACGAAACTATTCAAATTGGGAGAAGAATAGCAGGGGAACATCAACGCAGAACGTTCAGACGGAAAAACCAGAGAGATTGCTGCGTTCCCCTTTTTGCATAAGTTATCATAAGAAGGAGAAGCATATATCATGGAAAAGCATACGATCGTTGCGTTAATGCAAGACCAGCCCGGTGTGCTGACACGTGCAGTCAGCCTGTTTCGACGCCGCGGATATAATATCGCCAGTTTAGCCGTTGGGCATACCGAAATTCCCAACATCAGTCGCATGACCGTCGTGGTCGAATCGGATGAAGTGGAACAGGTGGTCAAACAACTGTATCGCCTGGTTGAAGTCATTGACGTGACGGACGTGACCCACGAGAGCACCGTGGACCGTGAAATGACCTTGCTCAAGGTCAATGCATCGAATGGCAACCGCGCAGAAATTGTGGCCCTCTGCAACGTGTTCAACGCCAAAGTGGTGGACGTCAGCCCGCAGACGATGATTATTGAAATGACCGGCACCCCCTCGAAAGTCGAAAACTTTGTCGAGGTGATCGAACCATTTGGCATCAAAGAAATGATGCGCACCGGTATCATCGCCATGGTGCGCGGCTCAGGCAGCAGCCACACAACCCAGCCCCAGGTGAAGGGCAACGGTCACGTGCCATCGCTCACGCCGGTCAACTGAGATGAGCGAGGTGAGTGAGGAGTAATACCAGTGACGAGTGATGAGTGATAAACGGCTGCAATCGCTCTATGTAGACTCTGTTGGTAAAGGTGGTCTGAATGATAGGGCAGGCAAGACATCTGCGCTCCCAGAGTTTTGAGAGACTTTACCAGCAAAGTCCTGGTAGTAGTGGAGGGGTCTCAGTGGGTGTCACCAGTGGGTGTGTGCGGGAACCTGGTTCCCGCACGCTCCCCTTTGGCGTGGGGTGTGTGGGTTGGCACGCTCTTGCGTGCATGTTTCGCCGTGCGCAAGCAAAGCCCACCGCAGGTGAAACCTGTTGAGAGTGGAGGGGTGGTGGTGTTGCGGCGAAGCCGCAACACTACCCCACGCAAAATGGAGGAGAATCATGACAGCTACCGCAACTGCAACCACCCGGACAGAACATATCGAAAGTGACGTACACACCTTGCTCGAACAACTCCGCATTGGCGAAACCATCATCCTCATGGATGATGAAGACGTCCCACAGGGCATACTGGTATCACTGCGCAAAGACCCGAACCAGCCGGTGCCTGTTGTTGCAAGCAACATCCCGCAACGGCTTGAAAAACTAGATGACGGCGACGCAGTTCCCATTTTTGGAATTGATGGATACATCCATGCAACACTCATTTCGCTCCAACCAGCGAAAAAAGAGACACTCTCCACCGAAGAATGGATAGCAAAACTGGATGAAATCAATGAACGCTTCCGCAATGTTCCTCAGAGCGAGAAAAGTGCGGTTGAACTGCTATCGGAGATGCGAAGATGATGTATACCATAGACGCAAACGTTTTTGTTGCCGCATCTCGACCATCAGAAACACATAATGCGATCAGTCGTCACTTTCTTGAAACGCTAAATAGCATGAATCAAGTGGTTTTTTGTCCAACTCTTGTCATACCGGAAGCAGTATCTGCCGTTGCACGCGTAACCGATGATGAAATTCTGCGCAACAGTATCGTACAACTTATAAAGAGTTTCAAAAATCTTTACTTCGTGACTGTGACAAACAGTTTAGCACAAAGAGCAGCCGCTACAGCACGGAGACAGCGTTTACGCGGGGCTGATTCTGTGTATGTCGCGGTAGCCGAGATGTATGCAACAACGCTTATTACCTGGGATGCGGAAATGGTACAACGTAGTCCTGCAAGCGTGACTGCGAGTACTCCGCAAATGTGGCTGGATCAACAATCCAACAATGGACGCAAAAACGGACCATAACGTAAAATTGAAATGCTGAGAAGGAGTAAAACCAGGTGGCAGAGATTTTCTACGAAAACCAGGCAGACATCGAACGACTCAAAGACAAACCGGTTGCCATCATCGGCTATGGCAGCCAGGGACACGCACACGCGCTGAACTTGCAAGACAGCGGCGTGGATGTGCGCGTCGGCCTCTACGAGGGTAGCAAAAGCTGGAGCAAAGCAGAAGCCGCCGGCCTGCGCGTATGCTCGGTGAGCGATGCAGCAAAAGAAGCCGCAATGATTATGATGCTCACGCCAGATACCTCGCAGGCAAAGATTTACCAGGAAGCCATCGCCCCGCATATGGGCGCAGGCAAAACGCTCATGTTCTCCCACGGCTTCAACATTCGCTATGGGCAGATTATCCCACCAAAGGATGTTGACGTAATCATGGTTGCCCCCAAAGCACCGGGTCATCGTGTGCGCGAGGTGTATGTACAGGGTGGTGGTGTACCGGCCCTGGTTGCAGTCGAGCAGGATGCTTCTGGCGAAGCCTTGCAGAATGCGCTGGCCTATGCCAAAGCAATGGGCCACACCCGCGCCGGCGTGCTGCGCACCACCTTTGCCGAAGAAACCGAGACGGACCTGTTTGGTGAGCAGACCATCCTGTGCGGCGGTGTCAGCGAGCTGGTCAAAGCCGGCTTCGAGACGCTGGTCGAAGCCGGCTATCAGCCAGAAGTCGCCTACTTTGAATGTATGCATGAACTCAAGCTCATCGTAGACCTGTTTTACCAGGGCGGGCTGAACTATATGCGCTATTCGGTCAGCGATACCGCCGAGTATGGGGACTATGTCTCCGGGCGCAAGGTGATCAACGACCAATCACGGGCCGCCATGAAGCAGGTGCTTGCGGATATTCAGAATGGGGCATTTGCGGAAGAGTGGATTGACGAAAATCACAAAGGTCGCGCAAACTTCAATGCAATGCGCCAGCGTGATATTGACCATCCCATCGAAAAAGTTGGGCGCGAACTGCGCCGTATGATGCCATTTGTCAACCCGCGTGAGGAGACACCGGGCAGCGGTGGCGCATAAGACCAGTGACGAGTGATGCGTGATGCGTGTCTGCAATACACACCCCATACCTCACCATCAGACGAATCTGTTGGTACATATGGTTTGGGTGGTAGAGACGTTGCATGCAACGTCTCTACCACCGCATCAATTCGTGGTATTCGTGGTTCTTGCCCGGACCTTACCAACAGAGTCTCCGAGGAGGGAAACAATATGACCGTTGTGGAAACTTTACCAGTCAGCGAAAAACGTCCGTTGACCTATGCAGTCGCGGAACTTTTTCCGCGCAAAGGTGAATGGACCGAAGCGGATTACTGGCCGTTCGCCGAGCGTAACCGTATTATTGAGCTTTCTGAGGGGGAGTTAGTAGTACCGCCTATGCCAACAACAGAACATCAAATGATACTTTTTAACATCGCGGTAGCCATGCGTACCTATGTCAAGCAAAACAAACTGGGCAAAGTCTCCATTGCTCCGCTACCGGTGCGTCTCTGGGAAGGCAAAGTCCGTGAGCCAGATGTGATGGTGATGCTGCAGGAGCATATGCAGCGGGTTTTCTCGCAGTATTGGGAAGCCCCGGATCTGGTGGTCGAAGTCCTCTCAAAAGGTACAAAGCAAACGGATCTGACGGAGAAGCTGGCAGAATACGCCACGGCTGGTATTGCAGAATACTGGATTGTGTCGCCAGCAGACCAGGTGGTTCAGGTGTATCGGTTGGCAGATGACGCCTACACGCTGGATGGCACATATACCGATAGCGCAATCATCCAATCACATGTCTTGCACGGGTTTGCATTGCCAGTAGCAGACGTTTTTGCCGAAAGTTAGGACAGCATTGCGGAAATGCGTGCCGAAATAGCGGGGACGACATTGCTGCGGATGGAGTTGGTATTTCACCACACTCGCACCCTTTCCCCAACCCCGCTCCCATCCAGGACTCTGATGGTAAAGTCCTGGCAGGGCCTCGCGCAAAGGCGCAAAGCCGCAAAGGTCCGGACAGGAGATGGGGT
>CAYFVX010000085.1:0-9855 GCA_964346425.1 uncultured Chloroflexaceae bacterium
CGGTGTCTACAATATTACGCAGCCAGAGATGGCAATGCAGTTGGGCGCACGCAAGGTCAGGAACGCGCTGAAGACCAGCACGCAGGTTATCGCCACTGCCAACCCTGGCTGTGCATTGCAACTGGTCAATGAACTACGCAAGCAGGGCGAAGATGTCCAGGTGCGCTATATTGTCGAATTGCTGGATGAGTCCTATCAACGGGTAGCGAAATAAAGAAGGCGTGACAGCCAGTACAGGGTGCAGAGCCAGTTTTCTGGCTTTATTGAAAACCCATAGGATGAGGCAAAGCTCTTACCCGCCTGCTGTCACGCTCACAGAAATCAACGAAAGTTAAAAGGGTTTTTACGCAACGCGGTGGGAGGGTAGCACCACAGAATATCGTGGAGTATCCTCAACACAGTTGCCCCAGGGGAGCGCGAGGGGACACAAGTTCCCTCGCAACCCCATTCTGGTGGGGTGTGTTCGTTTTTCGACTTCGTCGAAAAACGAACACACCCCACGGTAAAATGCCGTCCACGATGTTTCGTGGTGCTACCGAACAATGCTATACTGATAAGAGAAATTTGTAGACAAACATGCAGCAGAGCAGGAGGTACCATGTCATGACACTACTCGCCGAAACCTTAGAAAAAGACACTATTCAGCACGCTATCGAGCAACTTTCAGCGACAGAGAAACGCCAGATGCTGCACCTGCTCCTCCAGGATAAGGATAATGCTTTGACCCTGGATCAGGTTTTCCAACTGGCATACCAGTTAAATCCTGCACAACAAAGCCAGCTTGTTGAGCGGCTACAATTACTGCTCGCAAATAATGCACGACGAGCATCTACCGAAGAAAAATCTGAAGCAGCATGGAAAAAACTCCAGCAGTTGGAGCAAGAAATGCAGCAAATGCCTGCACATATGCCCCCTGAAGAAGCACTGTTGGAAATACGGGGAGCGTATGTACACGATTGACGCCAGTGTGTTTGTTCGTTCATACAGCGTTCATGATGAAGAACACAAGGTATGCCACCAACTTCTGA
Source organism: uncultured Chloroflexaceae bacterium (assembly GCA_964346425.1). Classification (GTDB taxonomy): domain Bacteria; phylum Chloroflexota; class Chloroflexia; order Chloroflexales; family Chloroflexaceae; genus JAAUSY01. The sequence goes on from CAYFVX010000085.1 coordinate 1,029, forward strand.
ACAGCCTGAAGCAGCAGAACATTCCTTTGTTTGAACCAACACTGGTGCTGTTTGAAATAGCAGGTGCAATCAGTCGAGGGCTACGCAATCCTATAATGGGGCGCATCTATGCCGAGAACTTGCTCGACCTCTCACACATTACATTTGTTCCTCTGGATTTCGATTTTGCCAGGAATGGTCTGGCTATAGCTGCCGATTATCGTCTGCACGGAGCAGATGCAGTATATGCTGCTGTTGCCTTGCGATATGGCACTACTCTGATCTCTCTGGATCGTGACCACCAGAAACGTATTGCTCACATCTTGCCAACACTCACGCCGGCAACAATCCTCGAAAATTTGCAGTCTGGCTTATCGTGAGCACAAGTTTATTAATAACGGGCATGTATCTTTATTTAGTTCACAACCAAGAGCCTGGGCAATCAGTTGCATCGTAACTGTTCAGAAGTTGGGGAAAGCAATCCTGGGAACGCGGGCAAGTTGCCCGCATCATGCAGGCGAGCCGCCTGCGCTCCCAGCTTTTTCCCGCAAATGTGAACAGTTACAGGGCGAAGAGGAGCGATGAAGCAATAGCGCAACCCTCCTCGAATTTCGTATCACACTGCCTCTGCCTGGCCCGCTACCAGACTATGGCTCAACGTCACCAGCGCAGGCTGGCAAGCGGTCCAGATAGTCATGCCCAGTATCAACCCGCCAGCCAGCACGAACAGCAACGTCAAATTCCAGGCACCAAGCGAGCCAGCGATCGCCTGCGAGATAGGCACCAACCCCGCACTCGACAACGTCAACAGACTCATCATGCGCCCCAGCATATTCCGGGGAGTACGGGTCTGCACCCAGGTGAAAAGCATAATAGTTATATACCCATTGCCCAGACCAAGCAACACCATCAACCCGACATCCAGCCAGGTAGCCGTGATAAAGCCCATCAGCCCCAGAGCCACGCCAAATACCGACAACAGTGCAAGCAATCCCAACCGCATCGTCTGCCCGTCGGGGCGCGGCAGGATACCGGCCAGTAAAAAGCCAGCCAGATTGCCACCAGCAAAACCAGACATCAGCAAACCGAAAGCCACCGCACCTTCCGCCAGCCGTTGCGCGGCTAACACAGGTACGCCCACCAGAATCGGCCCCACAAACAGGAAGTTGATAGCCGCGATTACCAGAAATATCAAGCGTAACGCCTGATCTTCCCACACCAGTTTCAGCCCCTCCAGAATGGCAGACCAGAGCGGCTCCTGCTCTGCGTCTGCTGCTGCCGACAGTTTGCCACCGCCCCGCATCAGCAGCAACATGACAGCAGAGAGCGCAAACGTCGCAGCATCAAGAGCCAATGCCAGCCCGACCCCCAGCAGCGATTCGGCAAACATCCCGATAAAGATACCCGCCAGCACTGGCCCGACAAACCCGACCAGTTGCCCCACACCCATAACCAGCGAATTGCCCGCCTGCAAATCCTTTTCTTCAACCAGCAGTGGGACAATGCTATTACCGGCAGGCACCGCAAAGCCGGCCACCAGCCCGAAGCCGAGACCAAAAACATACAGCATCCACATCTGGACCATACCCGTAAGCACAACTATCGCCATCAGCGCAACCAGCACCAGCCGCGCAATATCCGCCACCAGCATGATAATACGTGGCGAAAAACGGTCGGTCACGGCCCCCCCAAACAACATAAACAACGCGCGAGGAATACCCTCCAACGCCAGCACCAGCCCCAGAGCCAGCGGATTACCCGTGAGTTGTAGCACCAGCCAGGGGGTTGCAATCAGTGCAAACTGGTCGCCCAGCAAGGAAGTGGAAACCCCGATAAACAACAGCCGAAAATCACGCAGCGATAACACCTTGAGCAGCGAATGCTTGCCTGTCGCCTGATTCTTCCCGTTCATGCCTCGCGTTCTCCTTATCTGTCTGCTGGTTGTTTTTTGTGGCTACGCCGCCAAAAAGACAACCAGCAGACAATCATTTCTGGGGATATAGTCCCTCGGCGGGGGTCACCCCGCAGGGAGCGCGAGGGAACTGCGTTCCCTCGCAACCCCACGGCAAAGCTGTGGCACGCGGCTGCATGCATTTTTTGCCGTGCGCAAACAGCACACCAAACAGGTGACACCTGTTGAGGGACAGCACCCTCAATGGGATTCAATCAGAGGGGTTGCACGGGAACGGAGTTCCCGTGCAACCCCTCTCCTATGCTATGCACTGGTTCGTACCAGATGCTCTTTGGAAAAAAACATCTTGCGGTCGTAGAGCACGAGCGCAATCACCACCACTGCCAGCACACCAGTCTCGATACATTTGGTCATCTGCGTAATGGCAAGTGCCTCCTGCGAGATATTGATCATGAAGTGGAAGACAATCGCTGCTATCACGCTTTTGTGATTTTTGCTACACACCCAACTGACGATCACCCCCATCAACACAACCCCAACAAAAAAGTTGATTGCATACCAGACGTTCTGCTGCATAATCTCGTACTGGTAGGAGTTGTTGACAAATATGAGCGGCGCATGCCAGAGTGACCAGAGCACCCCGAAAATCAGCGATGCCGTGAGGAAGGTATACCGCTGCTCCAGACTATCGAACGCATACCCACGCCAGCCCAGCTCTTCAAAAACCGCAGCCAGCAACAGGAGCAACAACACGGGAACAAACCCATAGGAAAACGAGAACCCTTCAGCCACCTGCAACTGATCCAACGACCCGCCAGAGAGCAACGAAATACCGATGGAGGCCAGCACGACCAGCGGCATGAGCATAATCATCAGCGGTAGCGACGAGAGACGTATGAGCCGCGGATTGATCAACCGGTTGATAAAATCCTTTTTCACGCCCGTGTGCTGCGAGGTAAAAATCATGAATAGCGCGACAAAGAATGGCACGAACAGTCCCAACAACATCAACAAGACATACAGACCACTGTTCTCTTCCTGGAAACTTACATACGCTCCGGCAAACATGAGCACAAACGACCCGATAAATGTCACGAGAAAATACCGCACCGGCCGATAGTGAAATGATTGCGCGGAACCGTCCTCCACCTGAGCACCGGCTACAGGAGCCGCCTGAAGAGCTATGTTCGTCATGATACCTTCTCCATTCTTTTGGTAACTGTTCACATCCTACCCGGCCCTTTGCGCCTTTGCGTCTTTGCGCGAGGCCCTTCACCCACTTCTGAACAGTTACTTCTTTTTTTCTGCTTGACAATCGCAAATTGCGTTACCTGATAGTTCAAGTATACGCCTGCGGGTTGTGCTACGTATCAGGCAAGTGGATAGGAGAACCCTGACCATATGGACAGGAATTCCGTGATAATGGGTATCCCCTCCCTCAATGGGTGTCACCAGAATGGGGAGTGTGAGGGAACCTGGTTCCCTCACACTCCCCATTCTGGTGGGGTTTGGCACGCGGCTCCGTGCGTTTTTTGCCGTGCGCAAGCAGCACACAATACAGGTGAAACCTGGTGAAGAGTTCACCCTGAAGCAAGCGGAGCTTGCAAAAGGGCAGAAAACACACACAGAGGCGCTTCAGCCCATTCTGGTGGGGTTTGTGTTTTTGCGGCTTCACCGCAAAAACACAAACCCCGCACGCTGCATTCTGCATTCTGCACGCTGCATTCTGCACTCCCTTTACCCCTGTACAAAATGTCCAATGCACCGCCTGAGATTTTGTGCAAAATACCCGCCTATTTCTTGCTTGAACCTTTTGAAAATATGCTATAATGGCCCATCCGCATGCTCAACCTGCAAAAAACCTTACATTCTCCCGCTCTCTTGTATAAAATATCTAAAAAACCTGTCGTGAGGTTCGTAGAGAAAAGCCCTAGTCTACCAGCTACCCATGTGATACCATTAAATCACACGCAAGGATGAAGATACAACGTTGTATCAATACTCGTTTTTATTTATTCGTATGTTGAAAAGGTTGTTTTCTCCTTCCCTTTTTCTTCATACAAAGCATAACATTATCAGAGACGCTGCTGTCAGAAATGTTTTTGACTGGCGGCGTTATTCTTTTAAAGGTTCTTGCGCCGACATAACACACAGGTAAGGCGCATACACAGGAAAATGGACGGCAAATTATCCAGGATACTGACTGGTACCGAGCAGAAGGGAGGTGAATGCACCAGAAAAACCTGAAGTGTAATCAACAGCCGCTCTTTTCGCAGCAACGAAAACACACATGACAGACATTTCTGCGGAAAGAGCGGCGGGGGGACATCAGGTGAGTGATGAGTGATGAGTGATGAGTGCTAAGTAATGAGATTTCCTCAGTGATGAGCAATGAGTGATGAGCACTAAGTAAGACACGCTATCACCAGGAAAGATGAAGAGTAACCAGGACATCTCGCATCACACAAGGTATAAAAGAGCAACACCCGCATGTCCCGACGACTCGATCATCATTGTGCAGAATGTCCAGACAACACAATCACCATTGCAGCAGCAGACACTCTGGGCAAACAGCAGGTTTCAAACGCTGCTCTCCCATCCCCGTTCGATGGGGCAACAGCGATGGTGCTGATAGATTGGCAGGGAAACTCCCTGAATACGCTCGCCCAGGCTTTATCGTACAGAACAAAAAGAACAGAAAGGAACGGCAAACAATTATGGAAGGCGCAACACTTGAGCAAGTAAATGGCTTGATGTATAGCATTGACAACCTCTGGGTTCTTATCGCAGGTATTCTCGTCTTCTTTATGCAGGCAGGATTTGCAATGGTTGAGGCGGGCTTTACCCGCTCCAAAAACACCATCAACATTCTGATGAAGAACTTGATGGACTTCTCAATAGGTACCTTGTCATTCTGGGCCGTCGGCTACGCCCTGATGTATGGCGATGGCACACCCTTTATCGGATTGAGCGGCTTCTTTCTCTCAGGCATTTCAGAAGTTGACCCGACAACCGTCGGCGCACTTGAAGGCGGCACGCTCTCCATGTATACCGACTGGTTCTTCCAGCTCGTCTTTGCAGCAACGGCCGCAACCATCGTTTCCGGGGCTATGTCTGAACGAACGCGGTTCTCCGCCTACTTTGTCTACAGTATCGCCATTACCGCTGTCATCTATCCCATCTTTGGGCACTGGACCTGGGGCGGCGGCTGGTTGAGCGAACTCGGCTTCAGCGACTTTGCTGGCTCCACGATTGTTCACAGTGTTGGCGGCTGGGCTGGTCTGGTTGGTGCCATTATGCTTGGTCCGCGCCGCGGACGCTACGACAAAGACGGCAAGCCGGTCGCTATTCCTGGACACAACATCGCGCTCGGCGCACTCGGTGTCTTCATTCTCTGGCTCGGCTGGTTCGGCTTCAACCCTGGGAGCCAGCTCGCGGCTGGCGGTATGGAAAACATGAACGCCATTGCCCTGGTCGCTGCCAACACGAACATCGCCGCTGCCGCAGGTGCCTTTGCTGCCCTGTCTGTGGCATGGATCAAGACGGGCAAGCCCGACCTCTCCTTCAGCCTGAACGGTGCGCTCGGTGGTCTGGTTGCGATTACTGCCCCCTGTGCGGTGGTGGTGCCCTGGTCGGCAGTGGTGATTGGTCTGATGGCTGGCGTTATCGTGGTCATGGGTATGATGTTCCTGGAAAGAGTCAAGATTGATGATCCTGTCGGTGCAGTACCGGTTCACCTGTTTGCAGGCGCGTGGGGCACGCTGGCTCTGGGCATCTTCGCCACCAACAACGGTCTGCTGTACGGCGGCGGCGCAGGACAGCTTGTTGCGCAGGCAATCGGCGTGGTTGCGTGTGGTATCTGGACGGCGGGTACGGTTTCAATCCTCTTCTTCCTTATCAAGAAGACCATTGGTCTGCGCGTGACGGCGGAAGAAGAAGAGATGGGGCTGGATTACCACGAACACGGCTCAGAAGCCTACCCCGACCTGCGAGCACTGCGCGGCGCAGCGAAATAAGACAGAAAAACTTCTTCTCTGGTCCTCCTTTGTATACCTTTCTTGACGGGTGCTGATAAACCATCAGCACCCGTTTTATTTCCCCCTCAATACCCCGTCAACTCCACATAGCCATAGCCGCTGACCGTCTGCCCGCCAAACGTGCCGCGCAACTGCACCGCACCCTCCCAGTAGACAACCGCCAGCCGTAGCTCCTGGTCGGCGAGCAAGGCTTGCACCTCCAGCACCGTGTCCTTGGACGGCAGAGACAACCGCCAGTGGGTCGGGTAGGTTTTGTCCGTGTGCGGACTTTGCCAGGTGTCCAGCACTTCCAGCATAAAGTCTTGCCCATCCAGGCGGCGCGTACTGCCATCGGGCAGTGTGATGGTGCCCTCGGCCAGTGGATTTGACGCTATGTCTGCTCGTTCTGCCTCTTTTGTCTGGCGTATCTGCCAGAGCATGATATCGTAACCATTGTCCAGTTGCAGGCTAAACCAGTCCCAGCCACGAGCATTTTCTTCCAGCGCACTCGTGCTGAATTCGTGGTCCATCCAGCTTGCGCCTTGCACCGCAATGGTTTTGTCCTGGATACGGATACTCCCCTCGGTGCGCATGCGGGTAAGCGAGTAGTAATAGGAAGCATTGCCGGCAACCGACCCTTTCTGGCTCAGACCACGCTCGCCCTGTAAGGTGGGCGGTTTTGTGCTTTCCAGCATGAGGTCTATGGCAATGTCATCCACGCTGGCGGTCAGGTGCATGCGCATGCCCTCTGGCCCACTGCCTTCAGCAGACCAGTCTTCGAGAAAGACACGATAGGGTTCGCCAGACGCACCAGCCAGGTCCGCCCCATCGCGGCTAAAGCGGTCGTAGGCGTAGAACGTTTCACCAGCGATGTCGCTCAGGGCAAAGTGCGCCATGTAGATATTGCGGGTTGCCCAGTCGGAGGAACGGTCGGGCGGTTGCGGCGAGAGACCACTGCGAAAGAAGGTGAGCTGGTAGCCGTAGCGATTGCCGTTGGCGTCGTGCAGGTTGCCGGTGTAATACCACCATTCGATCTGATACTCCGGGTGGGGACCGTGGTCCCGCGGAAAGACGAAGGGGCGTGGGGTGGTAGCACGTGCAAAGCCTGCGCTGCTCTCACTGCTTAGCGACTCAACTGCGCTGAGCGACCCCTGTATCTGCGCTGGCTGGTTGCTTCCACAGGCGGATAGGAGCAGGAGCAGCAACACGGCGGGGATGAAGCGGTAGTGGGCGATGGGTAACTGTTGGGGCATAGGATTATCCTTGTCTTATGCGCGAAAACCATTCGCAACGATACTACGGGTGAAGAGTGATAAGTGATGACAGTATCCTTCATCATACGAACGATTTCAGGTAACTGACCAGATCTAGTAGGACGTTTCGTATGCATTATACCGGAAAAGTGCTGACTTACTATTCTTCAATCATGTTTTTTAGATGCTTTTGAGGAACAAGCAGTGGTTTCGTTTCCCCGATCATTTGCCGTAGCGACTTCGGAAATCAAAGTTGAGAGACGACGTTCTGTTTGTAACAGACGCTCATATAAGGTTTTCTGGTGTTGTATCATCTGTCCAATTGATTGTTCAACTGTGAGTTCTCCGCGGGACCACATCTTCAGTAATTCTTCTGTAGAATACACACTCAAGGGTTCACTCCTTTGCATAGTCTGGAGATTCGGTTAAAATTCTCTCTGGAAATTTTGTTGTCAGGGATGCCTGATACGATAAACAGGCAATCTGAAATCTATGTGTACCAAACATTGTTTACTGGACACCAAAAGTGTCCAGACGGAAGGATAGCATATTTTCTCGTGCATGTCAATCTTGCTGATTTTCGTACCTGTTCAGAAGTAGAAAGTTGATATGCACGGTTTTTTCAGTGTCTCTTGACAGTTACTCTGGTGTCTGCTTTTAGCACATGGTCAGGTCTGACAGTGGTAGAGACCTGAGCATGGTTTTGAGATCTTTACCTATGCAGAAGTTTGGAGAAAAACTACGTACTTTACGCACGCAGCGGGGAATGTCGCTCCGGGAGTTGTCCAGCGTGCTTGGGTATGCTTCACATGCGCATGTCAATGCAGTGGAAATGGGCAAAAAGAAGCCAACCGTGGAGTTTGTCATGAAGGTGGCCGAGCTTTTTGATGTAACCCCGGACCAGTTGCTGCGTGATGATGTGGAGATTTGAAAAATACTTTGTCCTTTCGTCCCGAAGGTCATGACAAAGTCGCCAGTTTCGGTCAAAAAACCTCTGGGAGCGCAGGCGGCTCGCCTGCATTGGGCGGGCAGGATGCCCGTGCTCCCAGGGGATTTTTGGACGTTGACATGACTCTTCTGTTGTCCCAATACACCGATGCCCGGCGCTCGGTCGCCTCTGCACCCCGGAGCCAGGATGTATTCCTGGGGTAAACTGGGCAATGCACCGATGCCCGGCCGCTCGGTCGCCTCTGCACTCAAGTGCTTCTGCTTGTGCCCTCAAAAGGTTGTCCCCAATACCCTCCCTATGGTTTCATAGAAGCAGTATGATATTGGATTGTTCTTGTTATCTATAAATGGAGGTTTTCTATGAAGAAGCACAAAGTACAACGGTTTGGGTCTGTGGGCATCTTGCTCGCGCTAGTTGCCCTGGTAATGATGGGGTCTTTTACCTTGCTTGGCACAAGAGTGGAAAGCCAGGTCTTTAGCCAGATTAACTCGGGTTTGACAAACGGAGAACCAGGTATGGTGCCGTCTGCTCCTCGTCCCAAAGCAAAACCAACGGAAAAAGAACACACCGTACAACCTGCCGCCACGGTTGTTCCCAGGGAGGCAAATAATAATGGGCTTGAACCAGAGATTGAGCCAACAGTGGAACGCACGCCGCAATCGGTCGAGGTCAATCCCTTCACGCTGACCAGCCAGGACCACCTGTCAACGTTCGGACT